>DALZNT010000012.1:0-50910 GCA_032005505.1 Clostridium sp.
TAGATAAAATGCCAGTTAAAGAATTTATAGATGAACTTGCTTCAAATTCACCAGCACCAGGTGGTGGAAGTGTTGCTGCTCTTTGTGGGTCCCTAGGAGCATCCCTTACTTCAATGGTATTCAACTTAACTGTTGGAAAAAAGGCTTACTTAGCACTAGGTGATGAGGAAAGAGCTTCGGTAGATGACGGCTTAGTTAAAGCTAATGAATTAAAGGATGAGTTCTTAAATCTTATGGACGAAGATACAGAAGCTTTTAATAAATTAATGGCTGCTTTTAAAATGCCTAAAGAGACTGAAGAAGAAAAAGCAGTAAGAAGCGAGCAGATTCAAATAGCATATAAGGGTGCAACTCACGTACCATTAGAGGTAGCTAGAAAAGCTTATGATATCTATGAAATAATAGAAATAGCAATCGACCATGGTAATAAAAATGCTATTTCTGATGCTGGAGTAGCGGCTTTACTTGCTCAAGCAACTATTGAAGGAGCAAGTATGAACGTTAAGATTAATCTTGGTTCTATAAAGGATGAAGAGTTCACTTCAGCTATGAGAGAAGAGATTAAGGTTATAAGAGAAGATGGAATGAGATTACAGCAGGAAGTTTTGGCTGTAGTAAATGAACACATCTAAAGAATATATGGATTAGACAAAAGGGATATTGCAGAAGTTTTGCAGTTTCCCTTTTTATTTTGAGATTTAACTTAAAATAAATGGAAAACTATTAATGATACTTATTGGTAGATAGAAGAGTATATTCATCTTCAGAATCCTTCGCAATATTTGCTAAGGAAAGCGGATTTGCTACATTGATTGGAGAGGTAACAGATGGAGATGGAGGTGGGATTGATCCGGTTTTATTTAAGCTGCCTAATAGCGGACTAATAGTTAGGATGTCTTCAGAGATGTATTTAACACCTAGTGGATTATGTAATGAGGAGCATAAAACTACACCAGATTATATAGTTGAAGACCCTACTATAAAAAATTTATGGGGAGATTTTTCACAAGATAAATGTATTCAGAAGGTTTTAGAATTAGAGGGGTTAGGACTACAGTAATGGTTAGAGTTTAGTAAAACTCAAAAACTTATTATAGTCAAAAGTAGAATTATAATAAAAAAACTCAGCTTTTTATAGAGCTGAGTTTTTTGTTGTTTAAAGTTAAATTAATAAATTTATGACGATATAAAGATGTTTATGCAGATTGATATAAGAAAATATCATAATATGAATTAATTTTCTTGAAAAAATCTTGGGAAAAACTGTAACAATTTTCAAAGATAGTGTATAATGAATTTAGTATTCTAAATGGAAGAAATGGTAATATATATAATAGGTTGGAGGGAAGTATATGATACTTAGATTTGAGCCTTTAGATGATAAAGTAGTAGTTGAGTTAGTTGGTGAGCTTGATCATCATAATGCAGAAGAAGTTAGAATTAGGGTAGATGATATATTGGATAATCATAATTATAAGACTCTTATCTTTAACTTTGCAGGGGTAAACTTTATGGACAGTTCAGGAATAGGAGCTGTTATTGGAAGATATAAAAAGATGTCTTTAAGAGGTGGTAAGGTTTGTCTTACAAATGTAAAGCCAGTAGTAAAAAGAATATTTGAGCTTTCAGGAATGTTTAAAATAATATCAATATATGATGACGTTGAAGAAGCACTAAAGAATGCTTAGGGGGAGGATTTAATCTATGGAAAATAAAATTAAGGTTGAATTTACTAGTTTATCAAAAAATGAAAGCTTTGCAAGAGTAGTTATATCTGCCTTTGCAGCACAACTTGACCCTACCCTAGATGAGATTAGCGACATAAAAACTGCAGTATCAGAGGCAGTAACAAACGCAATTATCCATGGCTATGGTGAGGAAAGTGAAGATAAGTTTGTAAAATTAGAAGCAACTATAAATGGAAATGTTTTAGAGGTGAAGGTAATTGATGAAGGTAGAGGTATGGATAACGTAGATGTAGCTATGCAACCTTTATATACATCAAGACCAGACTTAGAAAGATCAGGAATGGGATTTACAGTTATGGAAACTTTTATGGATAAGTTAGAAGTTGTATCTACATTGGGCAATGGAACAACTGTAACTATGAAAAAAGTTTTTAACTCAGTAGTGTAGGTGACAATATGAGTGAGAAAGTTCATAGAACAAATAACTATAATTATGATGATAACAAGGGGCTTATAAAAAAAGCTAAGGCAGGGGATAATGTTGCTCTAGATTTATTGACAGAGATGAACCTCCCTCTAGTTTCATCAATTAGCAAGAAGTTCCTCAATAGAGGCTATGAATATGATGATATTTTTCAAATTGGATGTATAGGTTTAGTTAAAGCTATAAATAATTTTGATGAGAGTTTTAATGTTAAATTTTCTACCTATGCCGTACCTATGATTATAGGAGAAATAAAAAGATTTTTAAGAGATGATGGAATGATTAAGGTGAGTCGTAGTGTCAAGAATACTGCACGAAAGCTCCATTATGATAAAGATGCTTTAACTAAAATCTTAGGAAGAGATCCAACAATTGAGGAATTATCGGAATATTCGAAAGTTAATAAAGAAGATATACTTACTGCGCTAGAATCTGCAAATAGTCTTCAATATCTTTATGATACCATCCATCAAGATGATGGAGCACCTGTTCTTCTTATAGATAAGCTTAGCGAGGATTATGAAGAAGATAATGATGTTATAGACAAAATAGCCCTTAAGGAAGCTTTAAGCACCTTAGACGTGAAATCACGGCAAATTATACTGCTTAGGTATTTTAAGGACAAAACACAGATTCAAGTAGCGAAAATGCTAGGAATAAGTCAAGTTCAAGTATCAAGAATTGAGAAAAAGGTTCTTAAGATAATGAAGGATAGACTTACTGGCTAGCAGCACCAGAGGTGTGATGAAGTATGAAATATGAAATAATATGGAGAGAACTCTAGGTGGGGTTCTTTTCTTTTTGATTAGAGTGAAAGTAATAATAACTTTTATGGAGAAAGTTCTAAGACTTTGATATGAGGATATATTTATAGTAATAGATAATAAGTTGTAGATTGAATTTGTGAGGATATTTGTCTCGATTAGATTTAAGGGGTGAGGTTTAATGAGTGTAATGGGAACTTGTATTATTGGTGGAATTATTATTATTTATGGATTTTTATTAAAAGTATCTCCTCCGAAATTTTCTAATAAGATACTTGGATATAAATCACCAATGTCTATGAAAAATCAAAATGCATGGTATGAAGGAAATCGTTTCTTTGGCAAATTGATTTTAGGTGGAGGTGTTATAGAAGTCATTATTTCAATATTAATTCTATATTTTTATAGGGGCGAGACTGCAATTATAGCAAGGTCATTATCACTAGGATATGCATTTATGGTTATAGTAAGTGCTATATGTACAGAAAGATATTTGTTCAGATTGTTTGAAAAAAAATAAATCTAAGTTAATAATTTAATATAATAAGTGCAATCATAAAATAAAGTCTATATTAAGGTATATGTAAATCTAGGTGATAGTCTAGATTTACATATGCTTTTTTTTGTTTAATTTTTGAGGAAATGCAAATACTAACTATACATGAATTGTGCAAGTAGAATTTTATAAGGAGTGATTTTATGAAAGTAAATGAGAAAAAAGTCAAAGCTAAGTTTAAGACTTTATATGAAAATACGAAGCCGAAGCCAAATATATTGAGAAATTGCTTTAGGGCATTTTGGACTGGAGGATTAATATGTGTTATAGGAGAGATAATATTTAAGGTTTTGGAATATATGGGTCAGGATAGGCTTCAAGCTATGGCTTGGGAAACTATAATAATGATTTTTCTGGGAGCGTTACTCACAGGAATTGGTATATATGATAGGATTGGAGATTACGCAGGTGCAGGTTCAGTGGTGCCTATTACTGGATTTGCAAACTCAATTGTATCTCCTTCAATTGAGTTTAAGAAGGAGGGATATATATTTGGGGTAGCGTCAAAGATGTTTACTATAGCAGGGCCAGTGTTGGTATATAGTATAGGGTCATCTGTAATATTGGGAATAATATATTATATTTTTAGGTGGTAATGATATGGCGAGAACAATGGGAACACAAACAGCAGAATTACAAAGTAAACCTAGAATCATAGGGACATATACATTAGTAGGTCCTAAAGAAGGAAAAGGGCCTCTAAGGAGTTATTTTGATGAAATACTAGAGGATGATACCTGTGGATGTAAAACTTTTGAGGCAGCAGAAACTCAGATGCAGATTCAGGCAGTTAGAAAGGCTCTAGAGGACGTAAATCTCAAGGAAAAAGATATTTCATATATGTTTGCAGGAGATTTAATTAATCAACTTATGCCATCTTCTTTTATGGCTAGGGAGGTTAATATTCCTTTCTTGGGACTTTATGGAGCATGTTCCACATTTATAGAAGGAATTGCTATGGCGTCCATGAGTATTGAAGGTGGATTTGGTAAAAATATGTTAGTTGTAGCATCTTCACACTTTTCTACAGCAGAGCGTCAATATAGAATGCCTTTAGAAATGGGAAGTCAAAGAGCCTTAGCATCACAGTGGACAGTAACAGGATGTGGCGCAGTAGTTTTGTCAGATAAAGGGAATAAGGTGCCTTATGTAACCCATATAACTATTGGAAAGGTTAAAGATTATGGGATAACTGACCCAAATGAAATGGGGGCGGCTATGAGTCCAGCAGCAGTAGATACTTTAAAGCAACACTTTGAGGATACTGGAAGAAAGCCAAGTGATTATGACCTAATAGTTTCGGGAGATTTAGGTGCTATTGGAAAACAGATAACTACGGACCTTTTAAAAGAATATGATTATGATATTTCATCTAATTATATAGATTGTGGTGACGAAATATTCGATTCGGAAACCCAAGGAACTAATTCTGGTGGAAGCGGAGCTGGATGTTGTGCTTCGGTCATGAGCAGTATGATTTATAAGGGATTAGTTTGTGGAAAATATAAGAGGGTATTATTAATTGCAACAGGAGCACTCCTAAGTGCGATTTCTAGCTTACAAGGGGAGACTATACCAGCAATTGCTCATGCCATTGCAGTAGAGTGTGGAGGTGAGTAGTATGTGGATGGATTTTATAAAAGTTTTTGTTGTAGGAGGAATTATTTGTGTCATTGGTCAAATACTAATGGATACTACAAAGTTGACTCCAGCAAGAATATTGGTACTCTTTGTTGTAAGTGGAGTTGTGCTTCAAGGCTTTGGAATATATGAAAAAATAGAAAAAATTGGATTATCGGGAGCGAGAGTTCCTCTGCCAGGTTTTGGATACACATTAGCAAAAGGTGTAATGGAAGAAGTAGATAGAATAGGACTCCTTGGAATTATGACTGGCGGTGTAAAAGCTGCAGCTGCAGGTATAGCTGGAGCAATAGTATTTGGATATCTTATGTCTATAATATTTAATTCTAAGTCAAAGACGTAAAGTGTGATTGTATAGAGATGATTAACATAACAAATATAAAATAAAAATGCTTTCCCAAATTAATGGGAAAGCATTTTTATTATGAGGCTCTATTTAAAAGATTATTAAGTGCAAGTCTAAAGTTTGGTAAGGATCGGGAATTATCTCCAGTATCATCGGAGCCATCACCTTCGCCATTATTGTCTCCATTGCCATTGTTGTCATCAGGATTTTCTGGTTCAGTAGGTTCTACTGGTTTATTAGGGTCTACTGGCTTATTAGGATCTACTGGCTTATTAGGATCTGCTGGCTTATTAGGATCCTTGTTTTCCTCATCTTTAGGCTTTTCTTTTTCTTTTTCTTTTTCTTTGTATTCTGTAGGATCTTTATCTACAGGAGCAAGATATTGATCATCTAGTAAGTTTCCAGAATATCTTTTCTTATCACGAGTTATAAATACTACTTTCTCTAGCTTATCTTTAGGTGTTTTATCTGAAGGTAGATAGTATTTTCCGTCGTCAGCCTTAACTACCTCAAGTTCAACGTGAACATCATCAAATGTAGTTGGTTGAGTTCCACTGATAAACATCTCAGTATAGATTCTGTTTCCTCTAGGATCTCTGCTAGTAAGATCTGTTGGAAGAGTTCCGGAATCCTTAGAGATTGCAACATTAGATATTCCACCTGGTTTTTCAAGTTGCTTATACTCAAGACCTTCATGGGCAACTTTCATCATTTGGCCCCAAAGAGCAGCGGACCTATCACTGTTATGGAAACCTAGAAGGTTATTAGCATAGTCAGGTCCAGGTAGTTCACTGTTGTCGTCATATCCTATCCATACAGCACCAGAATAATATGGTGTTAATCCAGCAAAGGTAAGGTTTCTGAAGTTTTCAGATGTACCTGTTTTACCTCTGGTTTCCATGTTACTTAATATAGCACTTGGTCCAGTGAAAGCTATAGATTCTTTCATCATATCATAAGTAATGTAAGCAGCTTGTGGTGAAATTACTTGAGATGACTCTATTTGAGGTTCAAGTAAAACTGTACCATTCTTATCAGTTACTTTAGTATAAATTCTAGCTTCATTCATTACACCTTGGTTTCCAAAGGTACCAAAGGCTTGAGCCATTTCAAATGGAGTAGTACCATCGATTTCTCCAAGAGCTAGAGCAGAAATACTAGATTTATTATTTTCACTTATGCTTAATCCAAACTTTTCAGCATAAGATACAGATGTTGATAATCCAATTCTATCTACTATTGATACTGCAGTTGTATTTTTAGATTGTCTTATAGCTTCACGGACAGTTATATATCCATCATATTTATTAGGCAAGTTAGTTGGGCTATAAGTACTACCATCCGATGTATATTTTGATCCAACATCTCTTGGAAGTGGTGCATCTACAAATACTGAACCTGCAGTAAGAATTTTACTATCAATAGCAGGTGCATATACTGTAAGTGGTTTTATACTAGAACCGAATGCACGTAAGAATGCTTGACCATCGTTTCCTATAGAAATTGCTCTGTTATAGGACATAGCTGGTTGCTCACCAACTCCACCGATTAAAGCTTTAGCCTGACCATTTACATAATCAACTATTGCTCCACTAGCTTGAACTCCTGGATAAGAAGAGGTGTAATCATTCATTATCTGTTGAACGGAATCTTGTAACTCTTTGTCCATAGTTGTATAAATTCTTAGACCACCGTAGCTGATTTTCTCATAAGCTTCAGCTTCAGTATACCCGTAGGTTTCAATTAAGTCGGTAACAACTTGTTTTACAACTGGTCTTGAGAACCACTCGTAATTCATAACATTTGAGCCAACATCAGTAAATGCAAATGTAAGTGGCGTAGCCATAGCTTCATCATATTCAGCTTGAGATATCTTTCCAAGCTCTAACATTTTATCTAAAACTAAAGCAGTTCTAGGAGAATCAAAGGCCTCGCCTTTTTCAAAGGCATCATAAGAGTTAGTATAAGACATGGATGGATTTTGTGCTGCACTAGCTAAGAAAGCACATTGCTTAAGCGATAATTCACTAACAGACAAATTAAAATACATATTTGCTGCGGCTTCTATACCATAAGCAGGACCACCTAAAAGAATGGTATTCATATAAGCTTCAAGAATTTGCTCTTTGCTTAAATGTTTTTCTAGGTTGATAGCCATATAGATTTCTTGTACTTTTCTTTCGACACTTGTTCTATCGTTTATAGAGCTTTCAAGGAAATATTTGTATTTAACAAGCTGCTGAGTGATAGTAGAAGCACCTTGAATATCTGCATCAGATAATCCAAGTAGAATTTTGGCATCTTGAATAATTGCTCCACCAAGTCTTCTAATATCTATTCCTTCATGTTCATAGAATCTTTGATCTTCTATGGATATAAAGGCATCTTGAAGATATTTAGGAACATCAGCTATATTAACCGAAAATCGCTTTTCAGGAGACTTATACTCATCGATTTCTTCGCCTTTGTCATCAAAGAAGAGTGTAGTCTCACCATTATTCATAATTAAATTCACATCAAGGGTTGGGGCTTTACTGATTATGTTTCCCATAATACCAAATCCCGATGCAATGCAAGCAATGATTAGTAATAATAGAGTTATATATATTACCTTAAAGACTATACGCTTTTTCTTTTTAACTTTTTTAGTTTTTTTATTCTTAGGTTTTGTATTTTTTGGATCTTTATTTTTATTATTAGTGTCCAAATTTTTATTCGTTCCCATATTCTCCTCCTTAAGATTAAATATAATTCCGCTAATATATTATAACTTATATTAGACTATAAATACAACATAGTATTCTTTAATGAGGTTTTTTAACATATATATAAAGTATTGGCAATTATTTATTAAAGCTATCATGTAACTAATAAATTCAATAAATTTACACAAACAATATACATTTATTAACATTATACCACAATTGCAAAGGAGTAATACTATGAAATTATCAAGTAAGGTGAAATTTGCTGTTATAATATTGCTAGTAGCAAGTGGAATGATTACCTTTTTATACACCTTGGATGATGTTATAATGCCTAGGGTTATGGTAACCTGTGATGCAACCATGAGGGCAGAAGTAACAAAAATTATGAATAAAATAATTTTTGAAGAGTACTCTAAAAACTTTGTCTATGATGATGTAATAACCATGGAGAAAGATTCAGGGGGAAACATAACTATGATGAGAGCAGATACCTTAAAGCTCAGTGAAATTGCTACAAAAACTGCTCTAAAGGCTCAAGAGGAATTAGAAAAAGTTGATAAGTTAGACATAAAAATACCTATAGGTCATATAACCAAGAATAACATTTTAGCTAACTTCGGACCCAATGTAACGGTAAAGGTTCAACCAATTGGTAGTATAACAACAAAATATATATCAGATTTTGAATCTGCAGGAATAAACCAAACACGACATAATATATATGTAGAAACTACTACAAAAGTTAGATTGATTTTACCTTTTCAAAGCAGTGAACTAGAGGTCGTAAGCCAAATTCCTATAGTTGAAACCATAATTGTAGGAAAAGTTCCTAATACATCGATACAATTAAATAGATAATTCTTCATTTTTCATTAAAAAGAGACTCTTCGAATTAACGAAGAGCCTCTTTTTATATAAAATCAAAAGTAAAATTAGAAGTAAATCCTATTTACTTTCCCAGTTAAAAATGTAAGGAATGTTTCTGTATAAATCTCCGTAGTTTAATCCGTATCCAACTACGAATAGGTCTGGAATTGTGAAGCAGCAGTAATCAGGGGTGATATCTACTTTTCTTCTTTCTGGTTTATCTAAAAGAGTACAGCATTTAACGCTTTTAGCTCCTAAAGATTTTACGTGGTCAACTACAAATTTCATTGTTATACCACTATCTACTATATCATCAACTACTAATACATCCATACCTTCTATGTTATCAGGTACATCTTGAACTATTTTGCATACTCCAGTGCTTTCTTCTCCATGTCCATAGCTTGACGTTGTCATAAAGCCAATAACTGTTGGTACAGTAAGCTCTCTAACTAAATCAGAAGCGAAAATAAAGCTTCCTCTTAGTAGTGATAGTACATAAACTTGTTTTCCTTCATAATCTTTAGAGATTACTGTTCCAATTTTAGCAACAGCTTCACTTAATTCTTCTCTTGAAAAGAGAATATTTCTTTGTTTACCTTCCATAGTAATCACACCTCAATTTATATTTACATTAGTGAGTTCATAGTATAAAATTAAGTTAAAATTGTCAATAGTATAAATAGGTAGAAACGGAAATCCATAAATAAAAAACATTATTGCAAATAAAATGGTCTGGGAGATGAAGAATATGATAAGTGGAAATACAGATGGAGTTAAGAACTTTGTCTTAAAGAAGTTAGAAACAATCTATGATATGAAGTTTCAAAAATCAGAAATATTAACTGAGGAACTTGCTAATCTATTAAAGGAAGCAACTCTGGAAACAGATAGAGAGATTAGTGTTGGAATTGATAGAAAAGGTAAGGTAATTAGTGTTGCTGTAGGTGATAGCTCAACGGTTGAGGTTCCAATGATAGATACTAGAGAGGGAAGATTATCTCAGGTTAGAGTTATACATACTCATCCTAATGGGAATCCAACTTTATCAGCACTTGATATTTCAGCTCTTTTAAAGTTAAAGCTGGATTGCATTGTAGCAATAGGTGTAGATAAAGATAAGGAATTAGTCTATGATATTGGTTTCTGTGATGTTGAAAATAACATATTGGTAGAAGATGAAGTTAGAAATTTAACTACAGAGCAAATTTTACATTATAAATTTATAGAAAAACTTAAATATATTGAAGAAGTTTTTGTAGGGAACAAGATAGAAGAGGATGATAGCGAGCGAGCTATCATTGTATCTACAGAAGATGAAGAGAGTCTTGCAGAGCTTAAGGAACTTACTAAAGCTTGTGAAGTTTTGCCAATTTATGAGATTCTTCAAAGAAGAAATAAAATTGACTCAGCTTTCTTTATAGGTAAAGGAAAGGTAGAAGAAATTGCATATCTTAGACAATCGTTAAGAGCGAATGTTGTAATCTTTGATGATGAGTTATCAGGTTCTCAGGTTAGAAATCTTGAGGAAGCCATAGGAGCTAAAGTTATTGATAGAACTACTCTAATTCTTGAAATCTTTGCGAGAAGAGCTAGAAGTAAAGAGTCTAAGATTCAAGTTGAGTTATCACAGCTTAAATATAGACTTAGCAGACTTGGCGGACTTGGAACTATGCTTTCTAGAACTGGTGGTGGTATAGGAACTAAGGGACCAGGAGAAAAGAAACTTGAAACAGACAAGAGAAAAATTAGAGAAACAATCTATGATTTAAATAAAGAGTTGGAAAAAATTAAGGGAATAAGAGCAACTCAAAGAGAGAGAAGAAATAAGGATAATATATCTAAGATTTCATTAGTGGGATATACAAATGCGGGTAAGTCTACATTAAGAAATGCTCTTTGTGAGTACTCACCTATAAAATCTGCAGTAGTTAAAGAAAAGGTTTTTGAAGCAGATATGCTATTTGCGACTCTTGATATTACTACAAGAGCTATGGCACTTCCAGATAATAGATTAGCAGCTGTTACAGATACTGTTGGTTTTATTAGAAAACTGCCTCACGATTTAGTTGAAGCATTTAAATCAACTTTAGAAGAGGTTATATATTCGGACCTTCTACTTCACGTGGTGGATACATCTAGTGAAAGTGCTATAAAACAAATTGAAGTTGTTGAAGAGGTTCTTGGAGAGCTTGGAGCTGGTGATAAGCCAACAATATTAGTTTTAAATAAAATTGATAGAGCTAGTGAAGAACAAATAAATGAACTGAAAGAAAAGTTTAGCAGTTACATTATTCTAGAGGTATCAGCTAAGGAAAGAGTGAATTTTGATATTCTTTTAGATAAGTGCACAGAGATTCTTCCTTACAAATTAAAAAGCTTTAAGGTTTTAGTACCTTACAGTGATTCATCGGCAGTGGCATACCTTCATAGAAATGCACTAGTTGAAAGTGAAGCATATGAAGCAGAGGGAACAGTTCTTGTAGTTCAGGGAGATGCTGAGGTTTATAATAAATCAGCTAAATATATAATAGAAGAATAAATATGATATAGAGGTGGCTAAGCTAAAACTTAGCCACTAATTCTATAAGTGACATTCTAAATATTTACCCAAAGGGTACTGGTGATTTAGGTAGTGGAGGTTAAATGAGCACTCATTGGAATGAATATGACAATGAGTTTCAATAATTAGATAGGAAATAGGAGATTGAATTTTGGATACAGGACTAATAAAGTATAATTGGAATTTCATAGAAAACTACACAGATGATGAAATAAGTTACTTTTTGACCTTAGAGGGAAAATCTGTAGATGCTGTAGCAAAAATTAGAAATCTGGATAGAGGCACAGTACAAAAGCATATTATTAACTGTAAGATTAAATATAGATTTCTAGTGAAGAGTAAGTCTCCAGGAGATCTTTTTAAATCCTTAAAAGATGTAGCTAAGGCTGAAAGACTTTTAGTTTTAAATGGGTTAGACACTGTAAACAGAGAAAAATTAATTCATTATATATGTACTTCATATATGGATATGGAGTTAAAGGACAAGGATGCTGCTATCTGGGCAATGGGAGAGCTGCGTAGTACTGCAGCTGTTGATATATTAATTAAAGCTACTGTTAATAATCATGTAAACATTAGAAGAATGGCAGTATCAGCCCTTGGTAAGGTTGGAGATTCAAAGGGAGCTAGAGCACTTATGAGAGCTTTAGATGATAAGAATCCACAGGTGGTTAGTTATGCAGTAAAGTCCCTTCAAAAGCTTAATACTAGAGAGGCTGATGAAAAGATAAAGCTACTATACACTAGTACTGATAAAGCATACATAAAAAAGGCTTGTGAAGACTATATGAACTATATAAATAGTGGAGAAGTTGAAGACAATAAGGTTGAGATAGATAATTAGAATTTAAAGAGGGGTGGAAGCAGTGAGTTATTTTACTGTTAAAGGTAGTGCTGTTTCAGAATTTCAAGAGAAAAAATCTGTATTTATAGGCTACATTAAAAGAGTTACCACAGAGGATGAGGCAAAGGAATTTGTTGCTGAGATAAAAGGAAAGCATAAGGAGGCAACTCACAATGTATATGCTTATGTGGTTGGAGAAAACAAAGGTATCCAAAGGTATAGTGATGATGGTGAGCCACAGGGAACAGCTGGAATTCCAGTTCTAGAAGTAATTAAAAAGAATGATTTAACCGACGTAGCGGTAGTAGTGACAAGATACTTTGGTGGAGTTTTATTAGGTGGCGGTGGCCTGATAAGAGCTTATTCTAAAGGTGCATCTACAGCAATAGAGGAAGCTGGAATTGTTGAAAAAGTAAAGGGGTTAAATTTAAAATTCACTATGGATTATGATTTAATAGGAAAGATTCAATACTTATGTGGTACAAATAACTGGCACATTGAAGATACCATCTATACAGATAGGGTAGAATTATGCCTTTTTGCAGAGGTTATTGATAAAGAAAAAATCATTGCAGCTTTTGTAGAAGCTACTAATGGTAAAGTTATAGCAGATGAAGATGACCTAGAATATTTATTTAAAGAGGGAGATAGATACTTTAGAGCATATTAAATTGTGTCATATATAAGACGTATTTGAAATTATCAGATACTATATGATATAATAAGTACATTGATTTTAAAGAAAATAATTTATATATAGTATAGGAGGAAGTTAATATGTCAGGACACTCAAAATGGCATAATATCCAAGCTAAAAAGGGTAAAGCAGATGCTAAAAGAGGAAAAATATTTACTAAAATAGGTAAGGAAATAGTTGTTGCAGCTAAAAATGGTGGAGCTAATCCAGATGCAAATGCTAGGCTTAGAGATGTTATTGCAAAGGCTAAAGCAGCAAACATGCCTAATGATACAATCAATAGAGCTATCAAAAAGGCTTCAGGAGAGCTTGCATCAGTAAACTATGAAACTATTATGTATGAAGGATATGGTCCAGAAGGAACAGCTGTTATAGTTGAAGTATTAACTGATAATAAAAATAGATCAGCAGGAAATGTTAGATATGCTTTCACTAAAAATGGTGGAAACATGGGAACAATCGGATGTGTAGGATTCATGTTCCAAACTAAAGGAGAAATCATTATAGAGAAAACAGATGAAACGGATGAAGATGAATTAATGATGATGGCTTTAGATGCTGGTGCAGAAGATTTTGCAGCAGAAGAGGAAGTATTTGTTGTAACAACAACTCCAGAAGATTTTGGTTCAGTAAGAGAATCATTAGAAGCTAACGGAGTAGAGTTTTTAGAAGCTGAAGTTAAAATGATTCCAGATACATACACTGAAATTGGAGAAGAATCAGCTAAGAAATTCCAAAAGATGTTAGACATGCTTGAGGATGATGAGGACGTTCAAAATGTCTACCACAATGCTGAGTCTGAGTACTTAGACTAATAAAATGTTGATATAACTAGCTTTTAGAGATTTGTTATTTCAATTATTAAGAATAAAAAGCTGTTAGTTATGATAAACGTCATTGTTTTAATAGCAAATAGTTACGATATACCTTCTATTAGATATGTTTATCTGATGGAAGGTATTTTTGTGTTGGTGAAAATAGGATACTAAGTTAATAGTTATGCTAGTGGACTTACAAGACTATTAATTACAGCAATTTTATATGCACCAGGAACTCTTGTTTATGTTAAGGCTAAAAAGGAAAAAGGTGAGAAATGTTTTGAAAGTATGAGGGATAAAGTAATTCTAGTTGCATTAGTTGTATTAGCTATATTATCTTTAGTACTTATATTTAATGGAACTATAAATCCATTTAAAAGAAGTTGTATAGCTTGGGCTGAATTTCTCCATAGAGTTCCGCTAAAGAAGTCATTGAACTCCTCCCTTCATAAAGATTTTCTCATAAATAATTATTTATTCATAGGATTAGTACCATAAGTGCTTAATTCGTTACAAATATTTTGAAAAATATTTAAATAATATAATTGACATTTGTTGAAGACCTTGTAATACTGTGATATTATAGGTTTCAATGATTAATGTAAGGTTGTGAGATTATGAAAAATGTAAAGGCATATTTAGGATTAATTATTGCCTTGGTTATATCCTATATTTTAATGCGTTTTGTAGATAATTATAGTTATTTTTGGGGGATTGTTTCAAAAGTATTATCCTTATTAACTCCATTCTTTATTGGAGCATTACTTGCATATATATTATCTCCACTTGTGGATTTTATGGAGAAAAAGTTAAGGCTTAAAAGATGGATGACTATTTTAATTATTTATGGAGCGGCGTTTATGATGACTGTATGTTTCATTATAATGGTAGTTCCTTCAATAACTAATAGTATTATTGATTTAATAAATCAAATACCACAGTATAGTAAGGCTGTTGAATCTTGGATATTAGAGAATGTTAATAATGTGGCAGGAAATACTATGGTGCAGATTCAAGATACATTATTAGCCATGATACCTAAAATAAGTGGATTAGCTACGGTAGTTTTGGATTATTTTTTAGGTGCAACTGTATCTATTACTACTTTGATTTTAAATGTTGTTTTAGGGCTAATTATATCAGTATATATAATTATAGATAAAGAAAATATTTTAATATATACTAAAAAAGTTGTTTTCATAACTTTAAAGAAGGAAAAGGCGACTCTTTTAGTTGATGTTGTTAAAACTTTTAACTCTAATGTTGGAACTTATATTGTAGCAAAATCTATAGATTCATTCTTTGTAGGTTTAGTAAGTTTTGTTGGATTAGCTTTAATTGGATCTAAGTATGCACTTCTTTTAGGAATAATCTGTGCAATAACAAATATGATTCCATATTTTGGGCCAATAATAGGAATGGTACCTACAGTAATAATTAATATATTCTATAGTACAAAGGTAGCTATAGCTAGTTTAATTTTCCTTTTAATACTTCAGCAAATTGAAGGGAGTATTATAGAACCTAAATTTGTTGGTGGGAAACTAGGGTTAAGTCCAATTCTTACATTATTTGCAGTATGCATTGGTGGTGGATTCTTTGGAATCATGGGAATGATTTTATCAGTACCAGTTATGGGAGTTATAAAAATTTATCTCGATAAGACCATAGAAAAGTATGATCATAGACAGAATGAAGTTTAAAGCTTAATTATAAAATTATTAATAGACAGAATCTCATTATGAAATTTCTGTCTATTATTTTTATGAATTTTTCATGAAAAAACAGGCATTTTTATTTCGAAAATCTTAATTATTTCTTACGAAGTAACTCTTAATGGAAAAAAAGGCTTGTCTATGATATAATCGGTTGAGGTTGTAACTATATAAAAAAAGAAAAAGTAGGGATATTATTATGAAGGTTAATTATGATTATGTCATTGTAGGCTGTGGTTTTGCAGGTAGTGTAATGGCTCAAAAACTAGCAGAAGAAGGGGACAAGAAGGTTCTTATAATAGATAAGAGAAGTCATATAGGTGGTAATTCTTATGATTGTATGGATGCTAATGGTGTGCTTATACATAAATATGGTCCTCATATTTTTCATACTAATAGAGAAGAGGTATTTAAATATTTAAGTAGATTTACTCAGTGGTATGACTACAGTCATGAGGTAGTAGGAAATATTTTAGGTAAATATATTCCTATTCCGTTTAATTTAAATTCTTTAAAGCTTACTTATAATAAAGATAAAGCAGAAAGATTAAAAGATAAATTGTTAGATGTTTATGGAATGGATAAAAAGGTATCTATTTTAGAATTGCAAAAAGAAAGTGATGAGGAGTTAGTTGAATTAGGTAAATATATTTATGAAAATGTGTTTCTTCATTACACTGAAAAGCAGTGGGGTGTAAGTCCTAAAGAAATAGATAAATCTGTTATTGCAAGGGTACCTGTTCATATATCACATGACAATAGATATTTTCAAGACAAGTATCAGGGCGTTCCTAAGGATGGATATACAAAGGTTTTTGAGAATTTGTTAAGCAATGCAAATATAACGGTTAAGTTAAATGAAGATGCCCGTGATGTTTTAACAATTAAAGAAGATAAAGTATTAATTTATAATGAGCCTTTTGAAGGTGGCGTAATATATACAGGAGCTTTAGATGAGCTTATGGAGTGTAAATATGGAAGATTGCCTTATAGAACACTGGAGTTTAAATTTGAAACCCATGATATGAGCTGGTTCCAACCAAGAGGTACAGTAAACTATACAGTGGATAAGCCTTATACACGTATAACAGAATTTAAGTATCTATCGGGACAAAGAGTTGATGGATTAACTACTATAGTTAAGGAGTATTCTCATCAGTACACTGGTGCCGAGGGTGAGATACCATATTATGCAATTTTAAATGATGAAAATAGAAGGAAGTATGAGGAATACTGCAAGGTTGTAAATAACTTAAGTAATTTTTATTTGCTTGGACGTTTAGCAGAATATAAATACTATAATATGGATGAGATTATAGCTCATGCATTAAATCTTGCGGATAAAATATTAGAGAAGTAGGAGTTGTTACAATGAAGATAATTACGTTTGTTGTTCCGTGCTATAATTCACAAGACTATATGGATCATTGTATATCAACATTATTAGCATGTGGAAATGAAGAAGATATAGAAATCATCATAGTTAATGATGGATCAAAGGACGAGACTGGAAAAATAGCAGATAAATATAGTGATGCATATCCTAATATAGTTAGAGTAATTCATCAAGAAAATGGCGGTCATGGTGAGGGCGTAAATCAAGGAATCAGAAATGCTAAAGGAAAGTATTTAAAGGTAGTAGATTCTGATGACTGGATAGATGTTAATAGTGGAAAAGTTATAATTGGAAGAATAAAAGAACTTCTGAAGGGTAAAGAGCAAGTTGATTTATTTATTTGTAACTATGTATATGAGCATGTGAGAGATAATTCTCAAGTTGTTATGAGTTATAGAGGTATTCTTCCTGAAAATAAACTTGTGCATTGGAGTGAGACAAAGAATTTTGGTATATCAAAATATCTTTTGATGCATTCCCTCATGTATCGTACAGAGGTAATAAGAGAAAGTGGCCTAGAGTTGCCTAAGCATACATTCTATGTGGATAATTTATTTGCTTATGTACCGCTGCCATATGTTAAATCTATTTACTATATGGATCTAGATTTGTATAGATACTTTATTGGTAGAGATGATCAATCTGTAAATGAATCTGTAATGGTAAAACGTGTAGATCAGCAGTTAAGAGTTACCCATGCTATGCTTGATTCATATAATCTTACTGAAATTATAAAAACAAACAAAAAACTTGGATTGTATATGAGAAACTATCTTTCAATGATGGTGCTTATATGTCAGATGTTGCTTCTTGTGGATGGAAGAGAAGAAGCACTAGAGAAGAAGAAAAAGTTATGGAAACACATAAAAACAAAGGATGAAACACTGTATAGACATTTCAAATATGCATCTATTGCATTGTTTATGAATTTACCGGGAAAACTTGGAAGAAAAATTGGAATTAGACTATATAAAATAGCAAGTAGAATTTATAAGTTTAATTAGCATATTTTTCATTAATATGTGGATATGTGCAATGAAATTAAATTAAGGTGTAATAAAGGATGATGAGTATGAAAGAGGTATTAAAAGGTAATGTAGTTTTGGAAGAGCTACAGGTGGAGGTGTGCGAGAATATTAAAGCAAGAATATTAAAGTATAGCCCTATTGTTGTATTGTTGTATTTTCCGATATATTCAATTTGGTTTACAGCATTAGAAAGAATTAATATTGATGTGAATATTATATATTCACCCTTAGATTCACTTATACCATTTTGTGAGGTATTTGTTATCCCATATATCTTATGGTTTGGATATGTAGCTTTAACAATGGTATATTTTATGATTACCTCAAGAAGAGATTTTGTAAGAACTGGGGTATTTCTTCTTACTGGGATGACTATTTGTTTAATAATATATACTGTGTTTCCTAATGGAATAGATCTTAAACCTACAGAATTTGCTAGAGATAATTTTATGGTTGATATAGTTAAGCACATATATAGTATTGATACGCCTACAAATGTTTTACCTAGTATTCACTGTTTAAACTCTATAGGTATTCATATAGGGATTATGAAATCTAGAAATCTGAGTAAGAATAAATGGTTATGTAACGCATCACTTGTGCTTGCGATATCAATTTGCTTATCTACAGTATTTATAAAGCAACATTCTATATTAGATATGTTTGCAGCCATTGCTCTATCAATACCTCTATATTATATTTCTTACGTATTTGATTGGAATAAATTTTTCAATAAACTTCCACAACGTAAATTAGCAAAATAATTATATGGATAAGCTGTATACTTAGGAAAAGTTCTAAATATACAGCTTAATTTTTGTTCAATAGATTTCATTTAACAGAGAGGTTGCCTTAAATTAGTAGGTTATTTCGTTTTTATGAGAGTGATCTTTACTATTAGCGTATGAGCCTATTTTTACACCGTCGATAATTCCAACGTCGGCTCCATCTTTAGGATACATTTTTCTTAATTCAGCTTGACTGTATTTGTGGTCCTTTAAGCGACTCTTATTGTTGTCTGCCATGAAAATTCCTCCTTAAATATTTAAGTTAAACAATATGCAGAGCATTATGAGTTAAAACTCTATTAAATAGATATCTATAAGTAGTTTGTCCTGAAATTTCAAAAATATATTGGAGATGAAAGGAAAGGCTGGTTATTAAAGAAGTTTTGGATTTAATTGAATGTATTAATTGGAGGTTTGTACACATACTATTATCGAAGAAAATTTTACAGGAGGTATTAACAATGTCTAAGGTGTCAAAGAAACATGAGCATACTCCTAGCTGCCCTAAAACAGGAAATGTAAAAGACCATATATCTTCAAAGAGTGGAATAAAATCTCCTAAGAAAAAGGCATAAGGTCTCTTTTGTTTAAAGTTAAGGGTAAAATTTATTAAGTTCTTTAAAAGTCGTTTAAAGATACAACAATATCTTTAAATGACTTTTTATATTTTATATTAAATACATTAGTGATATACAAAATGGCAGAAGTAAAGAAAAGTGATGCGTTAAATAAGACGTGTTTAACAAGATGTGAGTTAAAGTTTCTGTTTTGAACAAGTTGATAAATTTAAAAATCATATTCGAAATGTTAAAATATGATGAAAATACGAATAATTAATAAAAAAAAAGGTGGATAATATGTGTTTTGTGTTGTATAATGTATTTATGAGGTAAGGGAGATTCGTTTTAGTCTGTAAAAAAGAGCATTTAATAAAATGATACCTGCATATTGGACATGTAACTTATTGAACAAGCTATAAGTGTAGCACAATGATTTAAATGTCTTATGTACAAGTGAGGTTTTGATTATGAGTGAAAGAAAAATAAGTAGTAAATCCAATAAGAAGATTCCGAGTTATGTACCTATTTATAATATGCTTTATTCAGATATTGTAAATGGACTTTATAGCTATGGAAGCCAGTTACCGAGTGAAGTAGTGCTTACAGAAAAGTATGGGGTTAGTAGAAATACTTTAAGACAGGCATTAACGATTTTAAGGGAAGATGGGTTGATAGAAAAACAACAGGGAAAGAGTACGATAATTACATATAAGGTAGAACAGAATAAGTTGTCAGAAAATAAGATAAATAATATGATGATAAGTTGTTCGAAGGATGAGATTGATGCTATTGAGGTGAATTACAATTATGGCCCGCCAACTGAAGTTGCTCAGAAAAAACTAAATATTAGAGCTAGTGAGATTATTCTAGCAAGTAATAACGTTTATTTTGTGGATAATGTTCCAGCGGGACATGCTTTTATACAAATACCAGTAAAATATATTGAAAATCTGAGTGTGAACTTAAATTCTGAAGAGGAAGTTTCAAATATGATAAATAAAGCTATTTTTGAAGCTGCTAATTCGTCTATTGTTAACATAAAAATAGTAAATGCAGAAGAGAATATTACTGAGTTTTTAAAGGTAGAGCTGAATCATCCAATAATATATATTGAAGAACTTTTGTATAATGAGGAAGAAAAACCAATTGCTAGATGTAAGTTTTATTTTATTCCAGAAAAGTATGAGGTATCTTTAAAAATCTAAAACAATTAAGTCTTTAATGTATAAATATATAGTGTATAATATATATCTATATGTAATTATAAAAGTTAATCTAAGGGGGAACTAAAAAATGAAATTCGAGGATTATTTTAAGGTTAGCACAAAAACTATCGTAGCCACAGGATTAGGGGCAGCTATATTTATGTTACTATTCATGTATGTAAAGGTGCCATCACCAGTACCATCAACAAGCTTCCAAACAGCTTATGGATTAAGTGCATTCTTTGCCACTTTATTTGGACCAATAGCAGGTGGATTAATTGCTTTCATAGGTCATGCATTAAGTGACGCTATTCAGTACGGTTCACCATGGTGGAGTTGGGTTATAGCTAGTGGAGTTGCCAGCTTTATATTTGGATTTGCTTTCAAAAGAACTAGAGTTGAAGAGGGCGATTTCAAGAAAAAAGATATTATAACTTTCAATGTCATTCAAGTTATAGGTAATGTATTAGCATGGCTTGTATTAGCACCAGTGTTAGATGTAGTTATATATAGCGAACCTGTTAATTTTGTGCTTACTCAAGGTGCAATAGCTGCAGTATTAAACTCAATAGCAACAGGTGTGATGGGAACATTACTTTTAGTAGCTTATGCTAAAACTAGAACTAAAAAAGGAAGTTTAAGTAGAGATTAATATTTGAGCAATATATAAAGGGAGACTGCAACATATGAATAATAAACCAATTATTGAATTTAAAGATTTTACTTTTCAATATTTTAGTCAAGCGCAGCCAACTTTAAAAAATATAAATTTAAAGATATATCCCGGAGAAAAGGTATTAATAGTAGGGCCTAGTGGTAGTGGTAAAAGCACACTAGGTCACTGCTTAAATGGACTTATTCCTTTCTCATATAAGGGTGAAATTGGTGGAAGCTTAAAAATTAATGATTTAGAAAGTAAAGAACAAAATATTTTTAAATTATCTAAAATGGTAGGAACTGTACTACAGGATTCTGATGGTCAGTTTGTTGGAATAACTGTTGGTGAAGATATAGCTTTTGCTTTAGAGAATGATTGTATACCTACAGAAGAAATGAAGACAAGAGTGCAAAAGGTAGCTGAGCTGGTTGATATGGAAAATTGGTTAGCATCATCACCTTATGAACTTTCAGGAGGCCAAAAGCAAAGAACTGCTTTAGGTGGAGTTATGATAGATGACGTAGATATATTAATTTTCGATGAGCCACTAGCTAATTTAGATCCTGCTACAGGTAAAAGTGCCATTGAGATAATAGATACTATTCATAAGCAGTCTAAGAAAACCATAGTAATAATAGAGCATAGACTAGAGGACGTATTACATTGCGATGTTGACAGAATTATTCTTGTTCATGAGGGTGGTATTTTTGCTGATATGAGACCAGATGAGCTTTTAGCTTCATCTATTTTAACTGATAATGGAATAAGAGAGCCACTATACGTAACTGCATTAAAATATGCAGGAGTAGAAATGACTCCAGAAATGAAACTGGGACATATCGAAACTTTAGCTCTTGAAGATGAGGCAAAGGAAAAGGTAGTTGCATGGCATAAGTCTATAAAAACAAAAGATAAAAAGGAAGAAAAACCTTCAATATTACGTTTGGAAAATGTATCCTTCTCTTATGATGGAGTTCACAAAATATTAAATGATGTGAGTTTTGATGTTAAAGAGGGAGAAATGATATCTATCGTTGGTAAGAATGGAGCAGGTAAATCTACACTTTCAAAGATAATTTGTGGCTTTGTAAAGGAAGATGAAGGTAAAGTTTATTACTATGATGAGGATATTAAAAACAAAAGCATAAAAGAACGTGCTGAGAGCATCGGAATAGTAATGCAAAATCCAAATCAAATGATTTCTAAACCAATGATATTTGATGAGGTTGCATTAGGATTACGCCTTAGAAATGTAAATGAAGATGAGATTACTGAAAGAGTTGAGAAAGTACTAAAGATTTGCGGGCTAGCTCCATTTAAATCTTGGCCTATATCTGCATTAAGCTATGGTCAAAAGAAGAGAGTTACAATAGCATCTATATTAGTTTTAAATCCGAGGGTAATAATTTTGGATGAACCAACTGCAGGACAGGATTATCGTCATTATAGTGAGATTATGGAGTTCTTAAATGAATTAAACTCACAAGGTGTAACAATTATAATGATTACTCATGATATGCACTTAATGTTAGAATATACACCAAGAGCTATAGCCATAGCAGGAGGAAAGAAGATTTCAGATGCTGCATCATCAGTGATATTAACAAACAATGCGGTTATTGAAGAGGCTAATTTAAAAGAAACATCTCTTTATAACTTAGCAACCTTAGTTGGAATCGAGGAAGGAACATCTTTTGTTCAAAGTTTCATTGATTATGAAAGGTTGGTGGAAAGTAGATGAAGGCAAAGTTATTTTCCTATAACCTTGTAGATACATATATTCATAGATTATCAGGGCTAACAAAATTAATTTGTTTCTTATGTCTAACATTCTCGGTAATGTTTTCCTATGACATAAGAATCAATATAGGGATATTAGTATTCTCATTTATATTACTTAAAGTATCAAAGATAAAGTTTTCACAGATAAAGGTTATGTTTATTTATGTGTTGGTATTTTTGGCAACCAATATTATTTTGACTCACTTCTTCTCACCAGAGGAGGGAGTTCAGATATATGGAACTAGACATGAACTTTTACATTTGTTTGGAAGTTATAGTATAACTTTAGAGCAGTTATTTTATTTAGTAACAAAATTCCTTAAGTATGCATCAGTTGTTCCACTTGGAATAATATTTTTATTAACAACTAATCCAAGTGAATTTGCTGCAGCTTTAAGTGGAATAGGTGTTAGCTATAAGGCATCTTATGCGGTAGCATTAACACTGAGATATTTCCCGGATGTACAAAGGGAATATCATGACATAAGTCTTTCACAGCAAGCGAGAGGATTAGAAATGTCTTCTAAGGCTAAACTTTGGGACAGATTTAAGAATTCACTTTTAATAGTAGTACCGCTTATTTTCTCTACTTTAGATAGAATTGAAAATATAAGTAATGCCATGGATTTACGTGGCTTTGGTAAAAATAAAAAACGTACTTGGTACAATAGAAAAAAATTAACAAAAGAGGATTATACAGCTATAGCAGTTTCTGCAGGAATTTTTATTGCAACTATATGTATCACAGTATTTGTGAATAAGAGCCGCTTCTATAATCCATTTATGTAAATTTAAAGGAGGAAGAAAGGTTATGAGACCAATGTTAGTATTTCAAACAGACTTTACTTACAAAGAGGGAGCAGTATGTGCAATGTATGGCGTTGTTAAAAGCGTTGACAGAGAACTAGAGATTATTGATGGTACTCATGAAATACCACAATATGATACTTGGAGTGCTTCTTACAGATTATATCAATCAATGAGATTCTGGCCAGAAGGAACTGTATTTGTATCAGTTGTTGACCCGGGAGTAGGTACTCCACGTAAGGCTTGTGTAGCTAAAACTGTAGATGGATATTATGTAGTAACTCCAGATAACGGTGCGTTAACTCACCTTAAAGCTTGGGTTGGAATTGAAGAAGTAAGAGAAATAGATGAAACTGTAAATCGTCTTAGAGGAAAAGGAACTGAAGGAGTAGCAATATTCCATGGTCGTGATCTATTCGGATACTGTGCAGCTAGACTTGCAAGTGGAGCTATAGATTTCGAAGGTGTTGGTCCTAAGTATAGCTTAGATGAAATAGTTTCACATGATATATTAGAACCATCAGTACAAGGAAATAAAGTTTGCGGTATATTTGAAATAAATGACCCTAACTTTGGTAACTTATGGACGAATATTCCTTTAGCAACGTTTAAAGAAGCAGGTTTTGAGTATGGAGATTGCTTAAATGTAACTGTTAAGCATGAAGGACAAGTAGTTTATAGCGATAAGGTTCTATTCCATCAATCATTTGGTTATGCTAAAAAAAGTGACGTAATGATATACAACAATGAACTTATGAAGGTTTCTATGGCGGTGAGCCAAGGAAGCTTCTGTGAAAATCATAACTTAAGCTTTGGTCCAGATTGGGTAGTTGAATTCGAAAAATAGGAGAAATGTTATGCTTATCAAGGCAAAAGAGGAACATAGATCTAAAATTATGGGCTATTGTATGACAGAGCCTTCTATAAACTTATTTATAATGGGTGATATAGAAAATTTTGGTTTTAATAGTGAATTTCAAGATGTTTGGATGCAAACTGCAGATGATAAATTAGTTGGAGTGGTACTTAGGTACCACGATAACTTCATTGTTTACAGCAAGGACCTAGACATGGATGTTCAAGAAACAAATCACCTTTTAGCTAGCTTGGATAGCAAGGTTATTAGTGGAAAGCTTTCGGTAATTAATCTTCTTTATCCCTTAGTTGCAGAAAACTATAACAAAAAAGAAATGTTTTTCTGTGAACTTAAAGATGGAAGCTCTTTAAGTAAAGAAGAAACTAACAGTGTTGTTGCAGGATGCGAAGATGCTATGGATATAGCAGAGACCTATGGACTAATAAGTGAGTTCAAGGGAATGTATTCTGACGATGTAAAAGAAAGATATAAGCAAATTAATACTCGAATCAAAACAAGAGAGGGTATTCATATGTTTATGAAGGAGAATGGGAATATAATAAGCCATGGAAATACTACAGCAGAAACAAGTGTTGCTGGTATGATTGGCGGAATTTTCACTCTGCCGGAATATAGAAATAAAGGACTTGGCAGCAAAATGGTAGAAGCTTTATGTAAGAGCTTGCTTTTAAGAGGTAAATCAGCATGTCTATTCTTTAATAATCCTGAAATTGGGAAAATATATTACAGATTAGGATTTAAAGACATTGACAAGTGGGTAATTTTAGGGAGGAAATAATAATGAAGAAAATATTAGTTTTTCAAAGTGATTTTGGTTTAGTTGATGGAGCAGTAGCAGCGATGTATGGAGTTGCACACGAGGTAAATGAAGATTTAAGGTTATATAACTTAACGCATGATATTACACCATACCATATAGATGAAGCATCATACCGTTTATTCCAAGCAGTGGAGTACTGGCCAAAAGAAACAGTATTCGTATCTGTAGTAGATCCTGGTGTTGGTTCTAGCCGTAAGAGTGTTGTAGCTCTAACTAAAGATGGTCATTACGTAGTAACTCCAGATAACGGAGCTTTAACTCACCTTAAAAAGTACGTTGGAATAGTTGCGGTTCGTGAAATCGAAGAGAGTAAACATCGTCGTCAAAACACAGAGCATTCTTATACTTTCCACGGAAGAGACGTATATGCATACACTGGAGCAAAACTTGCATCAGGAGAGATAAGCTTTGAAGAGGTTGGAGAAGAATTAAACGTTGAAGATATAGTAGAAGTTGAATTAGGTGAAGTTACAACAACTGAAGATGGAATTAAGGGTAGCATAGATATCCTAGATGTACGTTTCGGTAGTTTATGGACTAACATTACTAGAGAAGACTTCGTAGCAGCTGGATTTGGTATAGGAGACAAGGTAGAGGTTCTGATTCAAAATGGACCAAACCTAGTATACAACAACTTAGTTATATACGGAAAATCTTTTGCAGACGTTCGTATCAGTGAGCAAATAATATATGTTAACTCTCTATACAGAATGGCATTAGCTATCAACCAAGGAAACTTCGCTAAAGCATACAGCGTAGGAACAGGAATCAACTGGACAATTGAGTTCAGAAAAGTAAACAGATAGATTTTTTTAAGGCGCCAATAGTTAGTATTGGCGCTGTTTTTATTTTTCGAGGAACATGGGCGGAGGAGATTCTTTTAATGGAGAGTGATGGTGAGAACCCCGGGGAGTTCTTGTAATATAAGTAAGCCTCCTGATTATAACTTGGTAAGAAAATATTAAGTTTCACACACCTTCTTAGATTTAATATACTAATTAATTTAGATGTAATTATGGCAAATAGAGGAATAGTATTAAATTATAAGATGCTGAGCCGAGGATCCCACGGCTCAGGAGTTTGATGGGGAATTTAAGACACCTGATAAGTATGCTTGTACTTGTCAGGTGTTTTCGGATTAATCACGTATATTTAAGGTGTGGATTAGAAGTTATAAATTATCAAAATCAATTTTAAATTATAGAAAAATAAGATATAATGTAGGAAGAGTTGGTAAATAATAAAAAGAAGCTTATTTGAAGGAAACTCCTTCTCATATTCATTCGAATGAGTAAGTTTGCCTTAGCCAAATCAGAGATTTGGAGGCTCACTTATGAAATATTAAGTTTAAGGAGATAGATTTATGATGAATTTTAAGTTTAACCATGGTGAAGAGGAGTTTGTTTTAACAGAGGACAATTTTTCTTATATAGATAATGAAGAGGTTGAGGGTTTTGAATTAGAAGAAGTTTTGGAACTTTTAAATGAAACTGAAGAAGAAGTTGATTTTGATTATGAGTACTTTGCAGATAAGTGTGAAGAGTGTGGCGGTGGAAAAGCTATTGATAAGAAGCACTATGGTTTCTTAGAGTATCACTTCTATATTTTCACTAAGGATTGTAAATACGTTATGAGTAACATTAGTAAGAACTTTGAAAATACATCTTATACTCAACTTATGAGAGAAAGAAAAATAGACAACAGCTTTATTGTTTCTATATTAGTTTGTGAAGAATGTAAGAGTTTTAATATTGCCATAGAGCAATGTGATATGTAATTAATTATTCATTGAAATTACTCTGTAATTTTCCAAATATGTGAATAAAAAAATAATATTTGTCAACAATCCCTAATAAGAAGGAGGGATTGTATGTTTGACAAGATGAAAAAAAATGCGAAATTATATATAACTTTTGTGTGTGCAGGTATAATTGTCTTTTTACTTAGTTATACTGTTAGTATAAGTATATTAAGAGGGAATGATGGAGTTTTTGGATTCCTTGGGGAAGCAAAGCAAACTAGTACTTTAGCTGAAGATAAAACTATGATTGTAGATAGTACAGATATTAAGTTTGTGTTGAATTATAGTAATTGTATCAATGTAGTTGAAGTTAGTGAAGCTTTAGATCAACCTATTAATCTGGAGCAGGATAAGCTTTTGGGCTTAACTGCAAAAGAAGCAGATAAGATTTTTTCTAGCTTTGAATATAGAATTGAAAAGTTCTCAGAAGAGGAAGTAGTGTTCGAAAAGGATATTCCAGGGTTTAATTATAGTGACGACTCATATTTTATAGGAATAAATGACGATTATGTTGTTATTTATAAGAAGAATAATAATGAAACTATTGAAATTGCCCGTGATAAGATATTAAATCCAAAGGGTGATGATGAAACCTACCTACAAATAAAAGACATAGAGAACAGAGGTAATCTTTTAAAGACTTTCTATGAAGGTAAATCTGATTATCAGTTTTCAAATATACAAGAAGCTATAGAGTATGCTCAGGCTCTTTGTAGCACATAGTATGAAAAAAACCTAGGAACATTTGAAGTTCTTGGGTTTTTTTATTATTGATAAACTTTGACATAGTTTTTATTGAATTGTTGAAGTATAGATGGTAAAGTATATTAAGGAAACTCCTTCTCATATTCATTCGAATGAGTACTCCACTGAGTAAGTTCGAGGAACTAAATCATAGATTTAGACTCTTACTTGACTTCGTCTTACCAAATGTAAAATTTGGAGGGAAATTTATAGGAAACTCATTCTCAAAAACGGTCGAATGAGTACTCCACTGAGTAAGTTCGAGGAACTAAATCACAGATTTAGACTCTCACTTAACTTCGCCTTGCCAAATATAAAATTTGGAGAGAGATTTATAGGAAACTCATTCTCAAAAACGGTCGAATGAGTAAGTTCGCCTTGCCAAATGTAAAATTTGGAGGCTTACTTATAACTGTAGGATATAGGATAACCAGGAGTTGTCTAAGAAATGGGTGATTAAATGTACGAATACATAAAAGGGATTTTTAAGTCCATTGAGAAGGAATACATAGTTATAGAATGTGGGAATATCGGGTATAAAATTTTCACATCAGGAAGTACTATATCGAATATGCCATCTACAGAAGAAGAGGTTAAGATTTTCACTCATCAAATTGTGAGAGAGGATTTTATTGGTCTTTATGGATTTTTAACTAAGGAAGAGATAGAGATGTTTAATCTACTAATATCCATTAGTGGAGTTGGACCTAAAGCTGGACTTTCATTAATGTCAATTGCTAGTGTCTCAACCCTTAAATATGCTATAATTACCGAGGATGATAAGCTTATTGTAAAGGCTCCAGGTATAGGAAAGAAGACAGCACAAAGAATCATTTTAGAACTTAAGGATAAGGTAGGAAAAGGTGAGTCAATTCACATTACTAGCTTAGATGAACTTATAGATGCTAATAGTGAAAAGCTGGGAGAGGCTGTTGGTGCTCTTATGGCCCTTGGATATTCTGATAAGGAAGCTGAAAAGGCTGTTGAGAAAGCAGATAAAACTAAGACTGTAGAAGATATCATCAAGGAATGCTTAAGAATATTGATGGGTTAATTTTCACTAGGTCGTTTATAAAGTTAATTCAGAAGGAATTTGAAATTAATTAAGAATAGATTATATGTGAATTGGAAATAAATTTGAAGGTTGAGGAGGGGTGTTATGGACGATAGATTTGTCACCTCTAATATTGTAGAGGAAGATGTTGAGGTTGAATATTCCTTAAGACCCCAACGACTTAAGGAATATATAGGCCAAGAGAAGGTAAAAGGTAAACTTGATATTTTTTTACAGGCTGCAAAAATGAGAAATGAAGCGCTGGACCATGTTCTATTATATGGACCTCCAGGACTAGGAAAGACTACTCTTGCTAATATTGTAGCTAAGGAGATGGGTGGAACACTCAAGGTTACCTCGGGTCCAGCTATAGAGAGAGCTGGAGATTTAGCAGCCCTTTTAACTAATCTGAATACCAATGATGTTTTATTCATTGATGAGATTCATAGATTAAATAGGTCTGTTGAAGAAATTCTTTATCCAGCTATGGAAGATTATGCTCTTGATATCGTTATAGGTAAGGGAGCGGCAGCAAAGTCAATAAGATTAGATTTGCCTAAATTTACTTTAATTGGTGCTACTACTAGGGTAGGTCTTTTAACCGCACCGCTAAGAGATAGATTTGGAGTCCTTTGTTCAATGGAGTATTATACTAACGATGAATTAAAGGAGATTGTTTCAAGATCAGCAGAAATCTTAGGCGTTAATATGGATACAGAAGGTGCTTTATGCCTTGGAAAGAGGTCAAGAGGAACTCCGAGGATAGCAAATAGACTATTAAAGAGGGTTAGAGATTTTTCCATGGTTAAGGGCGTAGATTTAGTTAACGAGGAAATAGTGGAGCAAGCTGCAGAACTGCTAGAGATAGATTGTGAGGGCTTTGATAGATTAGATAATAAGATATTGGAAGCTATTATTGATAACTTTGGAGGTGGTCCAGTGGGCGTTGAAACTCTATCTTATTTTATAGGAGAAGAAGTTAACACCATTGAGGACGTTTATGAGCCATATTTAATACAAAAAGGTTTCATAATTAGAACACCAAGGGGAAGAGTTGCAGGACACAAGGCTTATGACCACTTAGGAAGAGTTGTTCCAGACAATATGGGTCAATTAAGATTTTAAATACAGAAGAGAGGGTGTTAGTTTTGAAGGTAAAAGATTTCTATTTTGATTTACCACATGAATTAATAGCACAGCATCCCTTAGAAAAAAGAGATGAATCAAGGCTAATGGTTTTAAATAAAAAGACAGGAGAACTAGAGCATAAGGTTTTTAAGGATATAATAAACTACTTGAATCCTGGTGATTGCTTAGTTCTTAATGATACTAGAGTTATGCCTGCTAGACTTTATGGAGCTAAAGAAGGCACGGGCGGAAAGATGGAATTTCTACTTCTTAGAAGATATGAGGATGACGTTTGGGAGACTTTGGTTAAACCTGGTAAAAGGGGTAAGGTTGGAGCTCGTTTTGTTTTTGGAAACGGAGAGCTTGTAGGAGAGATTGTAGAAGTTTTAGATAACGGAAATAGAAAGATTAAGTTTTTCTATGAGGGGATTTTTGAAGAGGTTCTTGATAGACTTGGAGAGATGCCACTTCCTCCATACATAGAGGAAAAGCTAGAAGATAAAGAGCGTTATCAAACAGTTTATTCAAAAGAGGTGGGCTCAGCAGCAGCACCTACAGCAGGATTACACTTTACTAAAGAACTTCTGGAGGAGATTAAAGAGAAGGGCATAAATGTTGCTTTTGTTACTCTTCACGTGGGACTTGGAACCTTTAGACCAGTTAAGGCTGAGGTTATTGAGGAGCATGAAATGCATTCAGAGTTCTACATCTTAGATGAAGAAAATGCTGAGATTATAAATAATGCTAAGAAAAATGGTGGAAGAGTGATAGCAGTTGGAACTACTTCTAACAGAACTTTAGAGAGTATTGCAACGATTGATGGCTCAGTTAAGGCTCAATCTGGATATACAAGCATATTTATTTATCCGGGGTACAAGTTTAAAATTGTAGATGCTATAATAACTAATTTCCATCTGCCAGAATCTACTTTAATCATGCTTATAAGTGCATTTTCAACTAGAGATATAGTTATGAACGCTTATAAGGTGGCGGTGGAGAACAAGTATAGATTCTTCAGCTTTGGTGACGCTATGTTTATAAGCTAGTAACTTAGGTTAAGAATTACAATAGGCAATTAAATTAAGTACAAAAGCAAAATGTTTATGTATTGTAATAGAATAGCAAACTAAGAAAAGAAGTTGTATATCAAAAATAGAACCGTAAACTAAAGATTACTTTGTTCAGGAACAAGGAAGGACGATGTACAGGTGTATAAATTATTAAAGACAAGTGGAAAAGTTAGACGTGGAGAGTTTATTACTCCTCATGGAACGATACAAACTCCAGTATTTATGAATGTTGGTACTTTAGCAGCTATTAAAGGTGCTGTATCTTCTATGGATTTAAAGGAAATAGGATGTCAAGTGGAATTATCTAATACTTATCACCTTCACCTAAGACCATCAGATAAAGTTGTCGCAGCTAATGGAGGACTTCATGAGTTTATGAATTGGGATAGACCAATTTTAACAGATTCAGGTGGATTCCAAGTATTCTCACTATCAGGCCTTAGAAAAATAAAAGAAGAGGGAGTATATTTCAGTTCTCACATCGATGGAAAGAAGATATTCATGGGACCAGAGGAAAGCATGCAGATTCAAAGCAATCTTGCATCAACAATTGCAATGGCTTTTGATGAGTGTATTCCAAACCCATCAACTAGAGAATACGTTGAAAAGTCAGTAGCTAGAACTACTAGATGGCTTGAAAGATGTAAAGTTGAGATGGATAAACTTAATGATGATCCAAATACCATCAACCCAAAACAAATGCTATTTGGAATTAACCAAGGTGGAGTTTATGAGGACATCAGAATAGAGCATGCTAAGACTATTGCTAAGATGGACTTGGATGGATATGCTATTGGAGGATTAGCCGTTGGTGAAACTCACGAGGAAATGTATAAAACAATAGATGCTGTAGTGCCACATCTTCCACAGGATAAACCAATTTATCTAATGGGAGTTGGAACTCCAGAAAATATATTAGAAGCAGTATCAAGAGGTGTTGACTTCTTTGACTGTGTTTTACCAGCTAGAAATGGAAGGCATGGACATGTATTTACTAAGTATGGTAAAATAAATATCATGAATGCTAAGTTTGAGCTAGATAAGAGACCGATTGATGAAGGATGTCAATGTCCAACTTGCAAGAATTATACAAGAGCGTACATAAGACATTTATTCAAAGCTAAGGAAATGTTAGCTATGAGACTATGTGTACTTCACAACTTATATTATTACAATAAGTTAATGGAAGACATAAGAGCTGCCATTGATGGAGATTACTTCGAGGAGTTTAAGGCACAGAAGTTATCTGAGTGGAAAATTGGGGATAAGTAAAGAAACTCATTCTCAAAAACAGTCGAATGAGTGCTCGTCTGAGTAAGTTCGAGATACTAAATCAAAGATTTAGACTCTCACTTAAGTGCGCCTTAACCAAATGTAAAATTTGGAGGCTTACTTAAGGAAACTCATTCTCGTATTCACTCGAATGAGTAAGTTCGCGTAGACCAAATCGAAGATTTGGTCGCTCACTTAAGGTATCTATTAAAAATTAATATATACAGATAAGATTTGAAAGGAGTTGTTTTAAATGCAACAATTAGCAGCATTTATTCCAATGATACTTGTTTTAGTATTATTCTATTTTATGATTTTCGTTCCAGAAAAGAAAAGAAAGAAACAATTCAATAACATGATAACTTCATTAGAAGTTAATGATGAGATTATGACTAAAGGTGGAATCATGGGTAGAATTATCAACATTCAAGAAGATTATTTCATTCTTGAAAGTGGCCCAGACAGAGCTAGATTAAAAATGAGCAAACTTAGTATTGCTTCAGTTACAAAAAAAGCTAACGAGCCTGAAGAAGTTAAGTAATTATCATCATAAATCCCTCTATATATGAATATTAATTAGTATAGGGGGGTTTAAGTATGTATAAGAAATTTAATTATTCATCCATTGGGTTCGGGGTGCTTAGAGCATCAATATTAACTATATTATTTGTCCTAATATATTCACTGATAACTTCATTTCTTTCCCCAAGTGATACGGTTACTTCAGTAGTTTTAGTAATTGGAACGCTTATTAGTGTTGTATACGGTTCTGTTTATGCATCACTGAAGATGGGAAGCAAGGGTTGGTTAGTCGGATTATTAGTGGCATTGTTTTATATGTTAATACTTTTTGTGGTGTCGTTAGCTTTTGGCAGAGGATTATCATTTGGTACAAGGGACATAGTTAGATTAATCCTTGCAGTTGGGGCAGGTTCACTGTCAGGAATGCTAGGAGTTAATTTATAGATTTACTAATACTAGGAGGTATGAAGATATGAAACACATAAGAACAATAAACAAATCTAACATTAAAGAAAGTTTAAAGAAGCCAGGCTGTAAAGAGTGCGCTAACTCTTGCCAATCTGCTTGTAAAACTTCTTGTACAGTAGCTAATTTAGAGTGTGAAAACTAATCAGTTTCAAGGCAGTAACAAAAGTTACTGCTTTATGTTTAGTTTTAGGAGGAAATAAACATGGAATTAATTCATAAATTTAAACAAGGTAATGACTGTTATGTCATAGACGTAAACTCTGGTTCAGTTCACGAAGTGGACGAGCTAGTATATGATATGTTAGATGCAGATAAACTTAAGAGTTTAGAAGAATTAAAAGAGATACATAAAAATAAGTACTCAAGTGAAGAAATTGAGGAAGTTTACGGAGAATTAAAATACTTAGTAGATGAGGAAATGTTATATTCTAAGGATTTATACGAAGGAATAGCAATGCTAAGTGAGAAGGCAGAAGTGGCTATAAAGGCTCTTTGCTTAAACATAATTCATGATTGTAATTTAAAATGCAAATATTGTTTTGCAGATGAAGGTGAATATAAGGGTTGTAGAAAGACCATGAGCGCGCAAGTGGGTAAAGACGCTATAGATTTTGTTATTAAAAACTCAGGTAGAAGAAAAAATATTGAGGTTGACTTATTTGGTGGAGAGCCACTAATGGCCTTCAACACTATAAAGGAAATAGTAGACTATGCTAAAGAGCAGGAGAAAATCCACAACAAAAACATTAGATTTACTATGACTACAAACTCAACTCTTCTAAATGACGAAATAATGGAATATCTAGATAAAAACATGGGTAACATCATTTTAAGTATCGATGGAAGAAAAGAAGTTAATGATAAAGTTAGAATTAGATACGATGGTACAGGTTCTTATGATTCCATCCTTCCTAAGATTAAGAAGATGGTAGAAGTAAGAGATAAATCTAAGACCTACTATGTAAGAGGTACTTTCACTAGAGAGAATACAGATTTCTTTGAAGATGTTAAGCATTTTGTAAACGAAGGCTTCGATGAAATATCTATCGAGCCAGTAGTTTTACCTGCTGAACATGACCTATCATTAAGAGAGTGTGATTTACCAACAATATTTGAACAATATGATAAGCTTTATGAGTATATGGTTGCTAAGAGTGAAGAAGGAAAGGGCTTTAAGTTCTATCACTTCAACATTGACCTTCAAGGGGGTCCGTGTATCTACAAGAGAATTTCTGGATGTGGAGCTGGACATGAGTATGTAGCAGTAACTCCGGATGGTGAGATTTATCCATGTCACCAATTCGTTGGAAATCCAGATTTCTTAATGGGAGATATCTATGAGGGAGTTAAGGACTTTAAGATGGTTCAAGATCTTAAGGATGCTCACATATATAATAAACCAACTTGTAAGGGTTGTTGGGCAAGATTCTATTGTAGTGGTGGATGTCAAGCTAATAACTTTAACTTCAATGGAGATGTTCATATTCCATATGAAATAGGTTGTAAAATGCAAAAGAAAAGAATAGAATGTGCAATAGCACTAAAGGCAAAAACATCTAAGTAATTTCTGATTCAAAGCCCTTGAACTTTAATTAGTTTGAGGGCTTTTTGATGAAATTGTAGAAAAATGCAATTAATGGTCTAGAATATTTGGGTAAATAATAAAAGTTCGTTAATTATCATCAATTCACTTGATTTTACACATGAAATAACTGTAAAATAAATAATTGATAGGACTATTTAAGAAAAATAAAATAATTAACAGGAAAGGGGATAACCATGAAGAAGATAAGTGGAAAAAGTGGAAAAAGTGGAGTTATACTTATAGTTTGTGTAGTATTAGTTGCCATACTTGCATATTGTGGACTTTTTGGATTGACAGTTGGGGATTATAGAGTTAATACCTTCGGAAGTAATATCGATAAGGGTCTAGATTTAGTCGGAGGAACTTCGCTTTTAATGGAAATAAAAGAGGAAAATGTTGATGCCGATGTAGTTACTAGAACTATGGAACTTATCAAGATGAGAATTGACCCAGAAGGAGTTAAAGAGGTTCAAGTTAATCAAGAGGGAGATAAGAGAATTAAAATCGAAATCCCAGGTGAGTTTGACACTGATGCTGTACTTGAAACTGTTGGTAAGACAGGAGAATTAACATTTGTAGATCCAAATGGAGAGGTAATCTTAACTGGTAAAGACGTTAAGGAAGCTGGGCCATATATAGATTCAACTGGTAAGCATTTAGTAAGCTTAGAATTAAATGAATCTGGTAAAGAAGCATTTGCAAATGCTACTGAAGAATTTTTAGGAAAACAAATAGCTATTAAAATGGATGGAGAAATCCTAACTAATCCTAAGGTGGACTCTGTTATTACTGAGGGTAAGGCAAGTATATCAGGAATGGCATCGATGGAAGAGGCAAGTAAAATAGCTAATATTATAAATTCTGGAGCACTTCCAGTAAAGGTTGAGGCGATATCAGTTAAAACTGTTGGACCAACTATTGGAGCAGAGTCATTACAATTAAGTGAAAAAGCTGCAATGATAGGAGTAGCTTTAGTAATCTTATTTATGATAGGTTATTATAGAATTCCAGGAATAATTGCTTCAGTATCACTTGTTTTATATTGTTGTATAATACTTATAATATTTGCTGAGACAGGCGTAGTTTTAAGCTTAGCAGGAATTGCGGCTCTTCTGCTTACTATAGGTATGGCTGTAGATGCTAATGTACTTATATTTGAAAGAACTAAGGAAGAACTTAGACTAGGTAAATCAATAGCAACTTCAGTAGAAGCAGGATATCATGGAGCATTATCTTCTATTCTTGACTCTAACATAACTACAATTATTGCAGCATTAGTTTTATATTTCTTAGGAACAGGTGCAGTAAAAGGGTTTGCTACAACTTTATTTATTGGTATCCTTGTAAGTATAGTAACTGCGTTATTTGTTACTAGATTCCTATTAAATCGTGCTGTAAGAGCTGGATTTATTACCAAAGCATCTCACTTTGGTATCAGAGGAGGAAGAAGCAATGAATAAAGTAATTGAAAGAAGTAAAATATGGTTTTCAATATCTTTAGTTATAATAATAGTTGGACTTGGATTTATGATGACTAAAGGGTTAAACTATGGTATAGATTTTAAAGGTGGTACACAAATTACGGTTCAAATGAACCAAGAATTTGTAAAATCTGATGTTGATGAAATAATAGGTGAATACGCACCAGGTAAATTCTCTTCAAAGGTAGTCAATGATGGTGAAGAAATAGAAATAGTAATTCAAGAAGGTATTTTAGATGAAGGACAAATAAGTAGTCTTATAGCTAAGGTTGCTGAGAAGTATTCTTTAGAAGACGGTGCTTACCAAACAGAGACAATCGGAGCTACTGCTGGTAAAGAGCTACAAAAAAATGCTTTTTTAGCTGTTATAGTTGCTAGTATAGCAATGCTTATATACATCTCTATAAGATTTGAGTTCAGCTTTGCTGTTGCAGCTATAATTGCGCTTATACATGATATCTTAATAACACTTTCTGTTTATGCTATTCTTGGAATTCAAATTAATACTCCATTTATAGCTGCTATCTTAACAATCGTAGGATACTCTATTAATGATACTATTGTTATATTTGATAGAATCAGAGACCAGCATAAGAAGCACTTAAATGCAAGTCCTACAGAGATAGCAAACAAGAGTATAAAAGCAACTATTGCTAGAAGTATAAATACATCTCTTACAACTCTTATTACAATAATTGCTGTATTTATATTTGTACCAGCTATTAGACCATTCTCATTACCTCTTATTTTAGGGGTAGCTAGTGGAGCTTATTCATCAATATTTATAGCTTCTCCACTTTGGGTAATTTTCAAAAAAGCTAAACATGGGAAAAATGGTAATGATAGCAAAAGTATTGCTTAAAATCATTAAATATAGGACGAATTTCGAGGGTGAAAAACATTTTATGATGTTTTTCACCTTTTTTATAAGAATTTATTTGTATTATTGGCAGTTTTAAATTATAATATATGTGTTTTCTATTAATTTGGAGGAGAGCATATGGAGTATAATTTAAGTAGTAAAGTGAGTAATCCACTTTATTTAAGAAATATGAAAATTGCATTAAATAGAATCGTTAAAGCTATCAATGAGAGGGAAAAGATAGTTGTATATGGCTATCATGACTTTGATAGCATATGTGCAATATCTCTTCTAATGTTAGTTTTGCGATATGTAAATAGTGATGTTGAATATTTTTTGCCTAGTACATATAGACAAGATAGAAATTTGAATAAAGAGGATGTTGAAGACAATATTCTTTGCCTTGGTGCAAATTTAATAATCACAGTGGGGTGTGGTGTTAAATCGCAGGAAGAATTGAAAATCTGTAGAGAGAATAATATAGATGTAATTGTTACGGATTATCATGATTATATAATGGAAGATGATAACTGTATAACTATAAATACCTTTCAGAAAGAATGTAACTATCCATTTAAAGATTTCACTGCTTGTTCACTTACCTATAAATTTATAGAGGTAATAGCTGATTATTATAAAATTAGTTGCACAAAAAAATATTTAGATTTAGTAATGATAGGCATAATTACTACAGGTATAGAAATTAAGGACGAGAATGAATTCTTTGTAGATGAAGGCTATAAAATGCTTAGCCTAACTAATAATTATGGAGTAATTGCTTTAATGAAGGAGCATCATAAGAATTATGGAGATTATATGAAGTTCTTCCAGGAAGGAATAAGAATATTACTTCCTCAAATGATTTCAAAGAATAACCCTGATAATGCAAAAATAATTGTAGAGCTCTTTACGACTAATGATAGCTATAGAGCAAAGCAGATTGCAAAGTATCTTTACAAAGAGCTTATGAGACGAAAAGAGAATTAGTGTATTATTTTATTTACACTCTTCCAGGTATTGCATAAGCAATTGTAATTAATATATAATTTAATTGAGACTTAGACGTAAGTGAGCTTAGTCGGTAGGAGGAATAATAATGGATTTGAAGGATAAAGTAAGAGTAATAGAGAACTTCCCAAAGGAAGGAATCAGCTTTAAAGACGTAACTACATTACTACAAGATGGAGATACATTAAAGGAATCTATAGACATTTTTAAGAATCACTTAAAGGATAAGAATATAGATATAGTAGTTGGACCAGAAGCAAGAGGATTTTTATTTGGAGTTCCTGTGGCTTATGCTCTAGGCGCTGGTTTTGTACCAGTTAGAAAGCCAGGAAAGCTTCCATATGAAACTATCCAAACTTCTTATGACTTAGAATATGGTAGTGATACTTTAGAAATTCACAAGGATGCAATAAAACCAGGGCAAAGAGTTGCAATAATTGATGACTTACTTGCTACAGGTGGAACAGTAGCTGCTGTTGCTAAATTAATAGAGCAGTCAGGTGGAGAAGTTGTTGCCATAGACTTTTTAGTTGAATTAACTGGTCTTAAAGGAAGAGAAAAAATAGCAGGCTATGATATTATGTCTGTTATAGATTATGAATTCTAATTAGGAAAATTGCAGTAATTTGGGTTCTAAGATATAATTATGATGAGATTTAATAGATGGCTGGTTCTTAAAACCAGCCTTTAATTTTAGGAGTGTATTACAATGATTGATAAATTGATAGAAAAAATTAATAGTAATTGTCATAATGTAGATATCAACTTTGTAAATAAGGCCTACGAGTTTTCGGTAAATGCCCACAAAGACCAAAAAAGAGAGTCAGGAGAGCCTTATATTATCCATCCAATTGAAGTTGCTTGCATTCTTGCGGAGCTTGGACTGGATACATCAACTATAGTTGCAGGGCTACTACACGACGTAATTGAGGATACGGATTATACCTATGACCAGGTTTGTGTACTTTTTTCAGTAGAAGTAGCTAATCTTGTAGAGGGTGTTTCTAAGCTGGGTAAAATTAAGTATAAAACTAAGGAAGAGCAACAGGCGGATAACGTTAGAAAAATGCTTCTTGCTATGGCTAAGGATATTAGAGTTATACTTATAAAGCTTGCGGACAGATTACATAATATGAGAACGTTAAAATATATGTCTGAAGCAAAGCAAAGAGAGAAAGCTAAAGAGACCTTAGATATCTACGCCCCTCTTGCACATAGACTAGGTATTTCAAAGATTAAATGGGAGCTTGAGGATTTATCTTTAAGATATTTAAATCCAACGGAGTACTATGATCTAGTAAAAAGCATTTCTGAAAAGAGAAATGAAAGAGAAGAGCAGATTAATCACATTCTCTCTCAATTAAAATTAAATCTTACTATGGGCGGTATAGAAGCAGATATAGAAGGCAGACCTAAACACTTCTATAGTATATATAGAAAAATGGAAAAGAGTCACAAGACTATAGATCAAATCTTTGACTTAACAGCAGTTAGATTATTGGTAGAGGATATTGGAAGTTGCTATGCGGCCCTTGGAATAGTACATACAATGTATAAGCCTATACCAGGCAGATTCAAGGACTATATTGCAATGCCTAAACCTAATATGTATCAATCTCTTCACTCTACAGTTATAGGTCCTTTTGGAAAGCCTTTTGAAATCCAAATTAGAACCTTTGACATGCATAGAACAGCTGAGTACGGTATCGCAGCTCACTGGAAGTATAAAGAAGGTAATCAAGATGATTCTCTTGATTCAAGACTTACATGGCTTAGAGAAATGCTGGAGTGGCAGGGTGAAACTGCAGACGCTGGAGAGTTTATGGAAGGCTTTAAGATAGATTTATTCTCTGATGAGGTCTTTGTATTTACTCCAAAGGGAGATGTTATTCCTCTTCCTTATGACTCGACACCTATAGATTTTGCTTACACTATTCACACAGCAGTAGGACATAAATGTGCGGGAGCTAAGGTCAATGGCAAGATTGTTCCTCTAGAGTATAAGTTAAAGACAGGGGAAATCGTTGAGGTAATTACAACTGCTAATGGCAAAGGACCAAGTATTGACTGGCTTAAGATTGTTAAGAGTAATCAAGCAAAGAGTAAGATTAAACTATGGTTTAAGAAGGCAAACAGAGAAGAGACTATTGCCAAGGGAAAAGAGATTATTGATAAAGAGTGTAAAAAAATAAATTGCACATTTACACAAATCTTTAATCAAGAAATCATAGAAAAAAGCATCAGAAGGTATAATCTTAAATCTATGGAGGACTTATACCATGCTGTAGGAATCGGTGATATTAATCCAATGAGCTTAATTAATAAGCTGAAGGATGCATGTGAATACGAGCACACTAAAAAACTTAAGATTAGTGAAGTAAACTTTGTAGCAGAAGAAAAGAGTAAAAAGAAAAAGATGACTAATGATTCTGGAGTTACAGTGAAGGATATGTCTAACATTCAAGTTAGATTTGCAAAGTGCTGCAGCCCAGTATATGGAGATAAAATTTCAGGGTATATTACTAGGGGCAAGGGTGTTTCTATACATAGAAGTGACTGTAAAAATATGATTGTTCTAGAGGAAACAGAGGCACATAAAATAGTTGAGGTTTCTTGGGGCAAAGAAAATAAGGAGCGTTACACAGCGGATATTGAAATTAAAGCTGAAGATAGACAGGGACTTCTTACTCAAGCAATTGAGGTTCTAGGAAATATGAAGGTTAATATACTTTCTATCAGTGCTATGACAAATAGACTGGGAGTAGCTATAATAACTTTAAAAATTAATATTTCTAGTATAGAGCATCTTAAGGAGATTCAGGCAAAGCTTAGAAAGATTCAAGATGTAACAGAGGTTTATAGAAAGAAGCAATAGGGATAAGGAGTGTTATTGTGAGAGCGGTAGTTCAAAGAGTTAAATCCTCTAAGGTTGAGGTTGATAATAAAATTATTGGAGAAATAGGAAAAGGTATAAATCTTCTTGTGGGAATAAGTAAAGAAGATACTAAGGAAGATATAGATTACATAGTGAGAAAAGTTCTTGGCATGAGAATCTTTGAGGATGAAAATGACAAAATGAACTTTTCTCTTCAAGATATAGGTGGAGAACTACTTGTAATATCACAGTTTACCCTTTACGGAGACTGTAGAAAAGGCAAGAGACCTGACTTTATGAAGGCTCAAGGCGGAGATAAGGCTGTGGAGCTTTATAATGAGTTAGTAGAAGCTTTCAAGAAAGAAATACCTTATCTTAAAACAGGAGAGTTTGGAGCAGACATGAAGGTGGAAATCATTAATGATGGTCCTGTAACTTTATTATTAGAGAGTAAGAAGGATTTCTAGTAGAAAATCCTTATACTAAATTTAAATAAAAAATTTTAATCAGAAGATTATTACCTAAATTAAAGATTTAATAATGGTTAGGAGATTGATAAAATGATTATTAAAAGAGTGATAGCTGGAGTAAATGCAGTTAATTGTTATATAGTATTTGATGAAGAAACTAGAGAAGCAGTAGTTCTAGATCCAGGTGGAGATGTAGATGATATCTGCAATGCTTTAAATCAATTTGGAGCAAAGGTTAAATATATTGTTTTAACTCACGCTCACTTTGACCATACTACAGGTGTAGAGGAATTAAAAAGCATAGTTAATGCACCAGTTGCTATGTCTAAAGAAGATAACGAAATGTTTCTTAATGGAGAAATGTATTATGGACCACTTCCAGAGAGCGGTGTAGATATTCTGTTAAAAGATGGAGACACTTTAGAGTTTGGAAGCCATACTATGAAGGTTCTAGCAACTCCAGGGCACACTCCAGGAGGAATATGCCTTCTTGTAGATAATGATGTATTTACAGGAGACACATTATTTGCAGGTTCAATTGGAAGAACAGACTTAGCAGGTGGAAACTATGAAGCTATTATAAATAGTATAAAAACTAAGCTTATGTCACTAGCTAATACTATAGCAGTTCATCCAGGGCATGGACCAAGCAGCACCATTTCCTATGAGAAGATGGCAAATCCATTTATGAGATAGATAATTAAACAATAAGGATATGATATAAATGATAAATAACATAAAGGCTATTAAAGTAAAGCTAAGCGACATGAAGTACAGATATGATGTGTTTCTAATGATAAACCTATTCTTTAGCTTTATCGATATAGATTTTGGTGATGAGGACTGGGACCTAGCTATTAATATAGAAAAGGACAGAGTCCTTATTGACAGTAAAGATGGAGAGAAAACATTCATCCATGAGATAAATGAAGAATGTAAGCTCTCAGAAGAGATTAAAAAGGGGATATTCCTTTATCTGAGAGAAAAAACTAATAAGGTACTACCTTGGGGTACTCTAGTTGGAATAAGACCTTCTAAGAAGGCTTTGGACCTTTTAGAGAAAGGCTATAGTGAAGAAGAAGTTATAGCTCACTTTAAGGAAAGACATGAAACTTCTAGAGAAAAGACGCAACTATGCATTGATGTTGCTAGATATGAAAAAGATATTGTAAATAAGGACAAAAATACCATTAGTGTTTATGTAGGAATGCCATTCTGTCCTACAAGATGTGTATACTGTTCCTTTACTGCAAATCCAATTGGTGGAGCAAAAAATCTTGTAAAAGAGTATATTGCATCACTTTCAAAGGAAATTGCAGCTATTAGCAAGTACATAAAAGAAAAGAACTTAACTATAGAAACTGTATACTTTGGAGGTGGAACTCCAACATCTGTTAACAATGAGGAATTTGAAGAGGTTATGAATAAGATTTATAACAACTTTGTAGAAGGAAACAATGTTAAAGAATTTACAGTTGAATGTGGAAGAGTAGATAGCATAACTAAAGAAAAACTAATGTCTATGAAAAAATATAAGGTAGACAGAATCAGCATTAATCCGCAGACTATGAACGATAAGACTTTAAAACTTATCGGAAGAAACCATGATACAGCAGATATATATCAGTGTTTTAAAATGGCTAGGGATCTTGGATTTGATAATATAAACATGGATTTAATCGTGGGACTTCCAGGAGAAAATCTTGAAAATATCAATATAAGCTGTGAAGGAATTCTAAAGCTTAATCCAGATAACCTTACTATCCATGGTTTGTCTGTAAAAAGAGGCTCAAGACTTTATGAGAATATGGTAAATAATAAAACTCATGCAGTTCCAGAGCAAGGGGAATTAAACTCCATGTATGAAGCTACTAAGAAGCTTTCTGAGGATTTAGGAATGAAGCCATATTATATGTATAGACAAAAAAATATGGTAGGTAGTATGGAAAATGTGGGTTATTGCAGAGAAGAAAAGATTTGCATCTACAACATCCAAATGATTGAGGAGAAGCAAACTATTATAGCATTAGGTGCTGATGGAGTATCTAAAGTGGTATTCCTAGATGAAAATCGCATAGAGCGTTTTGCAAATGTTAAGGATGTTAGGGAATACAACAATAGAATTGATGAAATGATAGAAAGAAAGATATCACTTCTAGATACTTTATATTAGGATTTAAAGATCAGTTCTATTAAAATGTTGAAAAACCATCCGTATTAGAGGATAATATTTATTATTATAGATTAAATTTAAACAGGAGGAATTTACATGGGTGAATCACTTAATGGACTTAAGAGAACCATCATGTGTGGCGAAGTAAGAGAATCAAATATCTCTGAAAAGATCACTGTAATGGGTTGGGTTCAAAGAAAAAGAAATTTAGGAAGTCTAGTTTTTGTTGATTTAAGAGACAGAACAGGATTATTACAGCTTGTATTCGGCGAAGAAATAAATAAAGAGGCTTTTGAAAAGGCAGATTTAGTTAAATCAGAGTATTGTATCGCTGTAACAGGTGAGGTTATAAAAAGAGAATCTCCAAACAATAACTTACCTACAGGAATGGTTGAGGTGAAATGTGAAAGCATAAAAATACTTTCAGAATCAGAAACACCACCAATCTATATCAAAGAAAACTTAGATGCCAGCGAAAATGTTAGATTAAAATATAGATATCTAGACCTTAGAAGACCAGATATGCAGAAAATATTAATGATAAGACATAGAGCAGCAAAAATAGTTAGAGATTACCTAGATGAGCAAGGTTTCTTAGAAATGGAAACTCCAATGCTTACTAAGAGTACTCCAGAAGGAGCAAGAGATTATCTTGTACCAAGCAGAAACTATCCAGGAATGTTCTATGCACTTCCACAATCTCCACAAATTTTTAAACAGCTATTAATGGTTTCTGGGTATGATAAGTATTTCCAAATCGTTAAATGCTTCAGAGATGAGGACCTTAGAGCTAACAGACAGCCTGAGTTCACTCAAATAGATATGGAGATGAGCTTTGTTGACCAAGAAGACGTTATAGCTTTAAACGAAGGATTACTTCAAAGAGTATTCAAAGAAGTTAAAGGTATTGATGTGAAGCTTCCAATAAAGAGAATGCCATATGCAGAAGCTATGAGCAAGTATGGTAGTGATAAGCCAGACTTAAGATTCGGAATGGAAATTCAAGATATAACTGAAACAGTTAAAGGAACTGAATTTGCTGTATTTAAAGGAGCTATCGAAAATGGTGGTTCTGTTAGAGCAATCGTTGCTAAAAATTGTGGAGATATGGGAAGAAAGAAAATTGATAAGCTAGGAGAGTTCGTTAAGACTTACAAGGCTAAAGGACTTGCTTGGATAGCTTACAAAGAAGAAGAAATAAAATCTCCAATAGCTAAATTCTTCTCAGAAGAAGAAATGAATAACATATTAAGTGCTGCAGGAGCAGAGGTTGGAGACTTAGTTCTAATCGTTGCGGATGCAGACAGTGTTGTGCTTCAAGCATTAGGAGCTTTAAGACTTGAGATTGCTAAGGAACTTGGAATCCTAGAAGGAAACAATGAGTTTAACTTCGTTTGGATTACTGAATTCCCAATGTTTGAATATGACGATGAAGAGAAAAGATTCGTAGCTCTTCACCATCCGTTCACAGCACCAATGGACGAAGATCTTCATCTTCTAGATACAAATCCAGGTGAGGCTCGTGCAAAGGCTTATGATATAGTTCTAAACGGAGAAGAGTTAGGTGGAGGAAGTATTAGAATCCATGACACTAGCCTTCAACAAAGAATCTTTAACCTATTAGGTTTCAGCGATGAAAGTGCATGGGAGAGATTTGGATTCTTATTAGAAGCATTCAAATATGGACCACCACCACATGGCGGACTTGCATATGGTTTAGACAGAATGGTAATGTTCCTTGCAGGAACTGATAACATTAAAGATGTTATTACTTTCCCTAAAAACCAAAATGCTTACTGCCCAATGAGCCAGGCACCAAATGTTGTTGATACTAAGCAACTTGTAGATCTTGGTATTGAGGTAAGTAAAGTAGAGAAAAAAGAAGTTAAAGAAGAGCAATAAAATAAAAAATGTCCTCAAGTATATTTACTTGGGGACTAATTTTTTTGGAAGTATATACTAGTAATATGAAAAGAATAAATGAAGGGTTTCGGGATATAATAAGGTTATAAAGCTGTTGATACATTTTTTATTTTGTAATTGCAATTCTATATGGATTGCTATATAATAATATTAAAGATTATTCTGCTGTGTACGTGGAAATGGTTTATGTTGAGCCAACACTTTAACATTGTGGCTGATGCTCTTATTACTGAGTGTTGACCGGTCATTTTATGATCGGTACCAGAAGTAATAAGGCGATTCCACCCCTGGTAGACAGGGTTCAAATACACCATGGAGACGGCATGGCGGTGTATCAATAGTTTTAATATTTAAGGGAGTGAATACTTAGGTATTTACTCTCTTTTTAGTATTTTGTTAGAATAAATATTTAGATTTATTGCAGAATTAAAGATGTAGAGCATAACCAAATAACTCACCCCTTGGTTGAGTGCCTCTAAAAATACTAGTTATTGCTATATATCCCATTAAAAGCTACAATTTAAGTGAGCTAATCGATTAGAGAAAATCAAATAAATTACTATAAGGAGTTTATAGAGAAGCATTCAGACTTAAGAATATGTTATGCATACTTTTTTGATCAACTAATGGATGATAGAAGGCTAATAGAAGCTAAAGAAGTATTAAGGAAGATGGAAGTAATATTATGACTTTCCAAGTTGGGTTAAAGCTTGTGGATGGATATAAAGAGAAAAGATGTAGGATTGAAGTTCTACATCTTTTTATTTGTTAATTATCTTAAACTATCTCAAGAAAAAGTAAAAAAATGAGTAAATTTAATTTACTTATTTAATGTGTTGGCGCTGAGCCTGTGTAGAGAATAGTATCTTCTCCAAATGAATTGGAAAAGTAGTAGCCACCTTTGCTAACGGAAAAGGCTACTTTGCCCTTATGCCATTTACTATCATAAATCTCAATGGGTTCTCCAAGGGTAAGTGTACTACCTAAGATTATCTCATTGGGATCCACTAATCCATATCCAGACCTATCTTTTTTATATAAATATCCCGCAAACATAGAACTAATACCTCCCCAAATAAACTATATATACTATAGTATAAACAGAGAAGTTGAAAAGAATACAAAATTGATAAAACCCAGAGTTAGTATATTGCTTCACACTGTATCATTAATTCCTTATCCTGTTTTTGTTAAGAGTGAAAATTACACGGGTCATACTCCTAAGTTAATTAAGAATGAGTTTTTAATGAATTATGTTTATTAAAGCTTTAATAATTTAGTTTTTATCCGTAATTAGAACTTATATCCGTATAAAAATACATTAAGATTAGCTTGGACTGAATCAAAATAGACATCTTTTTCATTTAGACGTTTAAAGTTTTGGCTGTCGTAAAAGCCATAGTTACATCTAGTATCAGTATATAAATAGATAGATTTTACATCCATACTTTTCATATAATCAGATAAATGGTTCACTAGGGCTTTTCCAACACCGAGACCTCTAGATTCTTTAGATACAATAAAAAGTTGTATACAGCCTTGGAAATTTTCTTCTTTTCCTTTAATAAGTTCTTTATAGATATGATGAATTTTTGAGAATTCCTTAAGGACTTTTTTATTCTCTTTATTGGTTAGTATTACTTTAAGTCCAGTAAAAGCAAGGCTGAAAATGTTATAAGCTTTTCTTAAACGTTTTTTATCTTTCTTTGCATTACCAAGAATAAGACCAACTACCTTGTTGTCTTTTTCAGCTACCTTGCTAAAGGAGCTTGCTAAAATACAATCCTGTAGATAAATGTTTAATATTAAATCTAAAAACTTTTTATCATTAATAAATTCATCAAAGCCAAAAGCTTCACAAATTAAGTATTTGATACGTTCATAATCATCTTTAATTAAATCTCTATAGATTACTTTTTCCATGTTCATAGACTATCCTTCCTTGTGTTTATTTACCCTAAAAGTAGATCCTTAAGCTCTTCAAAGCTAGAAATTTCATAGGTTGGATGTATCTCTTTTTTATTGATTATTTTGTTAGGATTGTACCAGCAAGTATCTATACCAAAGTTTATTCCACCTTGAATATCAGAGGTTAGGCTATCTCCAACCATTAATACCTTGGTTTTATCAACATGATTTATATTTTTTAAAGCCAGTTCAAATATCTCAGGATTTGGCTTTGAGACTTGTACCTCTTCAGAAATTACTATGTCTTCAAAGTGTTTTGCTATGATTGATTTTCTAATTCTCTTATTTTGAACGTCACTAAGACCATTTGTTACTATGGTGAGTTTGAAATTTTTAGTAAGGCTTTCTACAAGGGCCTCACTATCTTTATATAAAAATGAGCCATTAGCTAAATGATTCATATAGGATTTTGCTAATTCAGTGGCATTCAATTCCATAGTTAAAGCATCAGATAATCTTCTAAATCTATCTACCTTTAATTTTTCTTGAGAGATAAGACCTTCCTCAAACTCTTTCCAGATAGCTGTGTTGATATCATGATATATTTTTAAATGATAATTTTCATCATATTTTATATGAAATTCAAGCATAGTGTTTTTAAAGGCTTCTCTTTCAGATTTTTTAAAGTCAAATAAAGTTTCGTCTGCATCAAAAATGATAATTTCGTATTTCATTATGTTTACCCCCATGGTTTAAAATAATATTTTTTTATCTATTATATATAATTTAACATACTTTAATATTTTAACATAATTTCAGCTAGTTTTCTTCTAAGAACTGATGTTAGAACAGTGTAGTAGATGTTAAGTATGCTGTACTCCTTAGACCTGTTGAGTTATAATGAAACAAATAAATAAAGGCAAAAGGTAATAAAGTCATGATTAAAAAGTATTTGTACAATCTTAACTATCCCAGTTATGAAAAAGAAATCTGTGATTTGGAAATGAAATATTTGTTTGGAGAGATACCAGCACAAAAATATATATTTTCAGATACAGATATGAAGCCAACTAGAAGCCCTTTTGTTAAGGAAAGATTGAAAGTTAAGTATACAGAGAGTACTCTGAAAGATATAGTTGAGAGAATTATTGAAGATAAGTTATCCGTTGAAGACTTCAAGGTTTGTTATGTAAAAGTTGAAGGTGGAGAGGTTGAGTACAAAGAGAGAATGGAGAGCGTAAGAGAAATTGGTCTGGTGGTAACAGGAAAATCAGAGATGCATAACCCAAAGGTTATGTTAGGAATAACAAAGGTAGAAGGAAAGTGGATATTTGGGGAGTATGAAAAGGATGATTGTGGATGGCATATCCATGATGCAAAGCCTAATTCCTATTCCAACTCTCTGGGATTAAGATTATCTAGAGCTTTAGTAAACATAGCTGTGGGAGAGAACGTGAAGCTAAGATTAGTAGATCCTTGCTGTGGTGTTGGGACGGTAGTTATCGATGCACTTTCTATGGGTATAGATGTTAAGGGTTTTGAAATAAATAAACAGATTGCTAAAAATGCAAAGGAAAATTTAAAGTTCTTCGGTTATGATAATGTAATAACCACTGGAGATATGAGAGAAATAGATGAAAAATTTGATGTAGCGATAGTTGACTTACCCTATGGTGTGTTTACACCAACTACAGTTGAGGAGCAAACAGATATTATCAATACTGCACGAGAAATCGCAGATAAATTGGTTTTAGTTGCATTTGAAGATATGGATAAAATTATTAATGAAGCTGGATTTGATATAGTTGATAGATGTTTTCTTTGTAAGGGAAAGTTCAAAAGGTGGATAAGTATATGTTGTTAGATTAAGCTAAAAAAGTGGCGGACCCTAGACGAAGGTCTTCTAGGGTACGCCTTTAAAAGTAAGCTAATAATTAGCTTTATATTATTCTATAATTTAAAGGATGCATGTAAAAGTTTTAAGTGATTATTAAAAGAATAATCCGCCGCCACAACCACGACCACAGCCACCGAAACCACCGCAGCCAAATAGTAATAGTAATATTAGCCATGAGTTGTTTCCAGTTCCACAGCCGAATCCACTACCACACCTGTTTCCAGAGTCGCAGCAGCAGTTAGACCAATTATTACAGCAATTACATTGACAATTACATCCGCAGCCACATTTGCAGCCACATCTACAAGAATGTCTATGACTACTCATATATATTACCTCTCTTTTTAATTACTCCTAAACATATGCCTAGGAGATAGGAAGAATAGATTGGATTTAAAATCCGGGTATATAGTAGGATATATAATATATATCCTACTATATACTATTAGAAAAGTATGGTTTTGGGACAGGTTATGAAAAGTTTTTTAAAAAAATGGACGTGCACTAGAAGGGAAATCCTCTAGAACACGTCTTATTATTCGTAATTACTCCCAATAGTTGAACAAGCTTATGGTTTACTTAGTGAATATGGAGATTACTAATTATTAGAAAAAGAAACAGCCACAGCCAAAGCCGAATAATAATATCAATATTATCCACCAGCTATCATCAAACCCATTATCAAAGTTTCCGTAATTGTAGCCATAATTGCTATATCCATAGTTATTATATCCATAGTTGTTATATCCATCATTGTAACCATAATTGCTATATCCATCATTGCAACCATAGTTGTTATATCCATAATTCATATATTTTACCCCCAATTTTATAGTAGTCCTAAAATAATTATTAGGATATAGGATGAAAAACCTGGGTTTTAAATCCTATTATTAGAAACATATAAAATATATCTTCCTAATAATATATTATTAAGAAACCTTACTTTTGGAACCGGATATAAGAAATTTTGTAATATATAGCTTTAGCTAATTTAACAATGAATTTATAACCCTCGGTAAGAAAGCCGGGGGGTTATTTTCATGATATACATCTA
>DALZNT010000013.1:0-50069 GCA_032005505.1 Clostridium sp.
TAGCGACAAACATCACGAATATAACTATATAAAGCTTTTTCAAATTACACACCACCTCTGATATATTATATTAATGGATATTATTAATGATGACATTTTCAAAGAGACTTGTTACTGGCAATTAATATATCAACAATTATCTCCCCAAAATACAATTATTCACTACTTTTTATAATTAATTATATATTTTATTTCCTATTTATCTCATCTTATGAAAATATAATTTCCATACATATCTTACCCATATCGAAATTTTAAAAAGAGCCGCTATAAAATGATTCGAAATCATTTTATAACAGCCCTTATTTACATATTTTTTATATCATTTTATATTTTAATATCACATGGTCTTTACCGCTTTCTAAAAATATGTCTAAATGGCTTACTTATTCAAATTGTGAGTAATACAGCTGATTATAGAATCCCTTTTGACCCAGTAATTCCTTGTGGTTTCCTTGCTCTACTATATTACCATCCTTAACTACTAGGATATGATCAGCACTTTTTATTGTTGATAATCTATGAGCTATGATAAAACAGGTTTTACCATTCATTAGATTCCTCATTGCTTGCTGAATTTGAATTTCTGTTCTAGTGTCAACATTTGAGGTTGCTTCATCTAGAATTAGAATTTTTGCATCTAAAAGCATTGCTCTTGCTATAGTTAGAAGCTGCTTCTGTCCTTTAGAAATATTAGTTCCGTCATCAGTAAGAACAGTGTCATATCCCTGTGGAAGTCTCTTAATGTAGGAGTGAATTTTTGCTGCTTTGGCTGCGTCTATAACCTCTTCCCTAGTAGCATTTTCATTTCCATAAGCTATATTTTCAAAAATAGTTCCTTCAAAGAGCCATGTATCTTGAAGAACCATTGCATATGCTTTTCTAAGACTCTCCCTCGTAACGTTCTTTACATCATTATCATCAACTTTAATGCTTCCCTCATTTACATCATAAAAACGCATCAATAAATTAATTAAAGTAGTCTTTCCAGCTCCCGTAGGCCCTACGATTGCAACCATACTTCCTGCAGGTGCGTCCATGGTAAGATTCTTAAGAATTAACTTATCCTTAGTGTATCCAAAGGAAATATTCTCTACTTTTACGTTTCCATCTACATTATCAAGTACCTTTGCATCAGCCTTATCTGCCTCTTCTGAAAGTTCATCCATAAGGTTGAAAATTCTTTCTGCAGCCGCTAATGAAGACTGAAACTCACCCATTATATTAGCAGCTTCGTTGATTGGCCCTGAAAACTTTCTTGAATATAGTACAAAGGAAGAAATGTTTCCTAACGTCATTTGCCCAAATAGATACATAAGAGCTCCAAACATACTTATAAGAGTTAGTGATAAATTATTCATAAAGTTAACTGATGGTCCAACCATGGAACCATAATAATCAGAACGATAATATGCATTTACCGCCTCTTCATTTTTTACACCAAACTTCTTCTTAGTGTTTTCATTCTGGTGATATGCTTTAATAGTCTTCTGGCCAGATATAAACTCCTCTACCATTCCATTTAGCTCTCCTAGCTTTCTTGAACGTCCACGGAACATTGGTCTAGTAATCATTGTGATTTTCTTCGTCATGATAATTGAAATAGGCACTGTTATTACAAATACTAATACTAGCCTCTTAGATATCATAACCATAGATACAAAGGATACTACCACTGTGATTACACTGGAGCAAATTGCAACTAAATCCGAGGTCAAAGTTGAATTTAGCGTATCTACATCATAGGAAATTTTACTAAGAATATCTCCCGTTGCATGGGTATCAAAATATCCAACTGGAAGAGATAATAGCCTATTAAATAAATCTTTTCTTAGTCTAAATGAAATTCGCTTACTTATTTCAAGCATAATTATAGCTAAAATATAAGCTAAGATGGCTGAAGCAACATAAAATACAATCATAAGCCCACAATAGTAATATACCTTTGAAAAATCAACTGCGCCCTTACCTAAACTTATATTATCTATTGCAAATCCTGAAAGCATTGGTCCAACTAAAGCGAACATATTCGAGCCTATAGATAATAGAACTGCAACAATCATTAATGCTTTATATTCAAATAGATAAGACATTACTCTTTTTATTGTGTGTTTTTTAGTTTTCTTTGTAGAGGCTTGCTGTCCTCCTTTATTTTCAGTCATCATAATTACTCCCCCATCTGTGATTTACTAATTTCATTATATATATCACAGGTTTCTACCAGCTCATCATGGGTCCCGTATCCAACAATACATCCATCCTCTAAAACGCATATATGATCTGCCTGCATGATGGAACTAATCCTTTGAGCAATCATTATTGTTGTTGTATCTTTAAAATGCTCTCTAAGATTCTTTCTGAGAGCTGCATCTGTCTTATAATCTAAAGCACTTGAGGAATCATCTAGAATCAAAATTTCTGGATGTGCTGCAAGAGCTCTCGAAATTAACATTCTCTGCTTCTGGCCTCCACTTAAATCTGCACCTCTAACTGCCACCTTTGTTCCAAAGCCATTTCCTTTACCTTTTATGAAATCTGTAGCCATGGCATAATCAGCTGCACTTAGAATACCCTCTTCATCTATTTCCCTTCCAAAACGAATATTCTCAGCAATTGTATCTGTACTAATAAAATCATTTTGGAATACGACACCAAACTTTTCCCTTAAAGTCTTAGTATCAATAGAACGAATATCTTCACCATTAATATAAATTCCGCCCTTGCCTACATCATAAAATCTCATTAACAGCTTAATTAAAGTAGATTTACCTGAACCTGTAGAACCTATAATTCCAAGGGTTTCTCCTTTTTTAATTGCGAAACTAATATCACTTACATTCTCTTCTTTATGGTTATAAGAAAATGATACATCTTTAAATTCAATAGCATAATCCTTCTCTCCCATTGGCATATCTTCAACTAACAGTTCCTCTGGTGCATTTAACACTTCCGTAATACGCTTTGCTGAAGCACTTGCCTTTGAATAGTGAGTAAAGAATCTTGAAATAAATAAAAGTGCATTTAAAATAAGTGTTACATAGGTTAAGAATGCAATTATTATTCCTGGCTTAATGGCACCGCTATTAACCCTGTATGCTCCAGCCAAAATAACAAATACTGTTCCCACATTAAGGCATAAGCTCATCACTGGATTTAAAACGGACATAACCATACCAGCCTTCTTTTCCTCTTCAACTGTAACCCTGATTTTTTCATTAAACTTATTTTTCTCATAATCTTCCTTTGATAAAGCCTTAATTACACGAATCCCAGTTACATCTTCACGAAGAACCCTTACAAAATCATCAGTCTTTTTTTGAACCTCCGTAAATAGTGGCACCCCAACCTTTGAAACATACATAATCGCAAAGAATATAATAGGCATAACTGCTATCATTACAAGGGTTAGCACTGGGTCCAAAGTAAGAGTTATTATAATTCCACCGATAAGTATAATTGGCGCTCTAACGCCTAATCTCTGCATCATACCTATGATTTGATGAATATTATAGGTATCGCTGGTAGCCCTGGAAATAAGAGATGGCATAGTAAACTTATCCACTTGATTGTCAGAAAGACTAATTATCTTAGAAAACAAATCATTTCTTACTCTTTCAGTAGTATCTCTAGCCACCTTAGCTGCCATCTGATTGGCTATAATGTTAAAAGTAACTGCAATAACAGCACATAGAAACATAATGCCTCCCCACATAATAATTAGGTTAACCTCCTTTAAAGGAATAACATCATCAATCATATGAGATAAAATCCATGGAAGTGCCAGCTCCACAATAGTTCCTGTGAACTTTATAGAAAGTCCCAAAATCATTCCCCATTTATAGGGTTTTAAATACTTAAATATCTGTTTCATATATCATCCACCTACAAAATTAATTTATAATAGTATCTTATCCAAAATTATTTTTAGAATCTATTTCTAGTATGTTGTTTAGTTATTTCAAAAATATATTTCGTTACACTAAATATTATATACTAAATTTGTATCAAAATCCATACTCTTCAAATATTCTAATAATCATCTTGATTCCATTTTTCCTATATCTATTTAGTGTATTCTCACTAATATATAGCTTTTTACAGAGGCTAGCTCTCTTTTCTATCTTTATAATAATAGGTACAAGGAACACTATATTTTATAAAATTCGAATTAATGTATAGTTGTAACAAAAATACCATCTGCCTGATATCTTGCAGATGGTATTTTATCTATTTTAATCTTTCAGCTAACTCTTTAACTTTAGCTTCTATCTTATCAATTATCTTCTTAAACTCTTCATCACTTTTTCCTGATGGATCTTCAAGGCCCCAGTCTTCTCTGTGTTCACATGGAAGGAATGGACAATTAACATTACATCCCATAGTTATTACAACATCTACCGCTGGAATATCTTCAAGAAGTTTGTTACGCTGTGTTTCTTCCATATCTATATTATAGATTTCCTTAATAAGTCTTACAGCATCCTGGTTAATCTGCTCTTTTATAGCTGTTCCTGCAGAATAGCTTTCAAAAACATCCCCTGCAAATTTCTTACCTAAAGCTTCTGCCATCTGGCTTCTGCAGGAGTTATGAACGCATACGAAAGCAACCTTTGGCTTTCCATCACAGTTTTTTAATGTGATTTTCTCTTTATTCATTTGAATATCCCCCTTTGTTTATCTTATATATCTAATAGTTTTTCACCTTTAATTTCTTCTCCGCTCCACTTTATAACCGCAAAGTTTCCATTGGAGTGCTTTGCAACCTTATTAATCCACTGGATTTCATTGCTTGCTTTAGCCTTTAACATTTTATTAGTAGTGTCTGTAGCATATAATGAGGAGTTAATAACCCACCATTTACTGTGGATTCCTGCACGCTTTAAGTCTTCTTCTAATCTCATAGCTTCAAAGACAGGAGTAGTTTCTGCTAAAGTAACAATAATAACCTCTGTCTGGCTGGCATCACGAAGCATAGGAAGTAATTTTTTAACTGCTTCTGGTGTATCTCCCATAGTTCTCTGTACTTCTTTGTGATAACTTTGAGTTGCATCTAGAAGCAGTAAGGTATGGCCTGTTGGAGCTGTATCTATTACTACAACTTCCTTCTCAGCTCTTTCAACAACTTCCGCAAAAGCTCTGAAAACAGCTATTTCCTGAGTACAAGGTGAGCGTAAATCCTCTTCGATATATGCAATATCATCCTCACTCATATTGTTTTCTCTAGCTTTATTTAATACTGTTTCCTTATATTTTTCCAGTACTTCATGCTCATCAATATAACTCATAGATATTCCTGACTGCTCTGAAATTACTAGCTTTAAATGAGCCGCAGGGTCTGTAGTAGTTAAATGAACCTTAACACCTTTTTCCACTAATCCAAGGGCAATAGCTGCTGCAATTGTTGTTTTTCCAACGCCGCCTTTACCCATAGTGAAGATAACCTTCTTACCTGTTTTATTAATGTCTTCTATAACGTCCTTAAGGTTTGGTACAGCATCACTTATCAGTTTTTCATCCCTTACTTCATATTGGTCACTCTTTAGAAAAGCTCTGATATTTTCAAGGCCCATTATATTGTAAGCTCTTAATGGTATATTATAGGATTTAATTGTTTTTATACTTTCTGGTATATCCTTTAAAGCCTTATGCTGTTTATTATAAAGACTTTCTGATACAGCATCATCAAACTCAGTAAGAATTCCATTAATAACTAGAATCTGATTTTCAACACCCAATTCTCTAAGCTCATGAGATGCCCTTGCTGTTTCTTTAAGCGGTGTATCATCAGGACGTGAAACTAATACTAATGTTGTCAAAGTTCCATTGGCTAATGTATTTACAGCATTCTTATAAACATCTTTTCTTTCCTCAAGGCCTGAAAGCTGACCAAGACATGAAGCTCCATGGGTATTTTCACTTATAAAATTACTCCATGCAGAAGGTAATTGTAACATTCTAAGAGTGTGCCCAGTTGGTGCTGTATCAAAAATTATATGATTATATTCTTTATAAATGAACTCATCTGTTATAAAGTTTGAAAACTCATTAAATGCTGCAATCTCAACAGTACATGAACCCGAAAGCTGTTCCTCCATATTTGCTATAACTACCTCAGGCAATTTCCCTCTATAAGGAGCAATAACATTTTCTCTATACTCTGCCGCTGATTGTATAGGGTCTAGGTTTGCTACAACAAGATTTGGTACCGCTACAATCTCTTTTCCTTTTCCGTTAAGCTCAGTTTCAAATACATCCTGTAAATTTGAAGCTGGGTCTGTGCTTATTAATAATACTTTCTTTCCTTCATCAGCAAGACTTACTGCTGTTGCACAAGCTGTTGAAGTTTTTCCCACTCCACCTTTTCCTGTGTAGAATAAATATTTTGTTAGTTCAATATTCTTAGTATTAAAGTTTTCCATGGCTAACAACACCCCTTGCCTGAGCAACCACAATGATTATTTTCCTTTTTTACTATCTTACCTTTGATTGGTTCAAGACCTAAATAACTTCTTGGCACATTTAAAAGAGTCATTAATTCCTCATTTGTAGGATAAGCTCCTTTTTTAACAATTTCACCATCAACTATAGTAATTGGCATCACATCCATGCCTTGCTCATTTAATAATTTATTTACTTCTACATTTTTCATGAATTCTAAAGCATTATTAGTTAAATTGTAGCGAATAACTTCAATTCCGTTATTCTTAAGATTACTTACTACTGTTGATATCCTAAGTAATTCCGGATCAACTGAAACTCCGCAAAGTCCAGTTGGACAACACATTGCTGGTTCGTAAATATACATCTTTTTCATAAAAAACTCTCCTTTTTAATTTATATTTTTAATAACATCAGCTAAAACCTTATATCTATCTATTCTTTATAGTTTTAGCTTCTGGTTTAAACCACTTGGTCGTATTATTTGCTATCTTAACTAATGTAAGCATCACTGGTACTTCTACTAATACTCCTACAATTGTTGCTAAGGCAACTGGGCTCTGTGCTCCAAATAGAGCGATTGCTACAGCAACAGCTAATTCAAAGAAGTTTGAAGCTCCAATCATACCTGCAGGTGCTGCCACATTATGTGGAAGCTTTAATGCCTTACTAGCTAAATAAGCTATAAAGAATATTAAATAAGTTTGAATTATTAATGGTACTGCTATTAAAACAATGTGAAGAGGATTCTCTAAAATAACATTACCTTGGAATGAGAATATAATTACTAAGGTAAGTAGTAACCCTATCACTGTTACATTATTAAATTTAGGAATAAACTCATTTTCAAAGTAATCTACGCCTTTTTTCTTTGTAATTACTGAACGTGTAATTATACCTCCTGCCAAAGGAATTACTACAAATAGTACAACTGATAAAATTAAAGTTGCCCAAGGAATTTCTACTCCACCAACACCTAGTAAAAATGCTACTATCGGTGTGAAAGCTACAAGAATGATTAGATCATTTGTTGCTACCTGAACTACAGTATAAGCTGGATTTCCCTTAGTTAAATGACTCCATACAAATACCATGGCAGTACAAGGTGCCGCTCCTAGAAGAACTGCTCCAGCTAAATAGTTCTTTGCAAGTTCTGGAGAAATTAATCCTTTAAATACTACATAAAAGAAGAAATACGCTATTCCAAACATAGTGAAAGGTTTAATTAGCCAGTTTGTTACCCACGTCACAAATAAACCCTTAGGATTCTTACCAACATACTTTATACTTTGGAAATCAACCTTCATCATCATCGGATAAATCATTAGCCAAATTAGTATTGCTATTGGAATAGAAACATTAGCATACTGAAACTTCCCTAAAAAATCTGGAATAGCAGGCGCAAATTTTCCAATTAATACTCCAACCACCATACAAACTGCAACCCATAAAGTTAGGTATCTTTCAAAAAATCCAATACCTTGACTTTTCTCTTTACTCATTTTTAACACCTCATCATAATTCTTTTTTACAACTACATAAGTCCTGTTCTTTACACTTATTATAGTTTTCACAGTCTGCTTCATAACAGTTAATTACGTTAAACTTTCCTTTCAAATATACAAACAATTCCGTATTTTCACTAAAAAAAGACTCACTTACTTTATAATAAGTCCACTGTGCTTTCTTATAGCTTTCTAAGATGCCAGCTTTCTTCAAAACAGTAAGATGTCTTGAAGCATTGGATTGAGTTAATTCTAAACAGGCCTCAATTTCACAAACACACATATCCCCCTTAATTATCTGAGCCAATATGCGCAGTCTGGTTTCATCTGCCAATGCCTTTAATATATCAATCACTTCTTCACCTCCTAATCCACATTAGTATATGCGCATATACTCATATACTATGCTAATTTAAGGCCATCGGTTACAATGACCTTAAACTTTTACCTTCTTACTTTTTCAAGTATTTTAACAACTTCCTCTACCTTTAATACCTTACCAAAAGATACTACTTTTCCATCTACAACAAGAGCTGGCGTAGTCATAACTCCATAGGATGCAATTTTTGCAAAATCTGTTACATGGTCAATGGTAGTATTCATTCCTAATTGAATTAAGGCCTCTTTAACTGACTCCTCTAATTGATTGCACTTGGCACATCCTGAGCCTAACACCTTTACTGATGCTCCCTCACTTTGTGCTGCCTTTGATTCTTTCATTGACTCCTCATTACAAGAACCGCCACAGCAGCTCCCACCTTTTTTCTCTTCTTCTTTCTTCTTTCCAAATCCGAATAAAGCCATAAATAATTCCTCCTTTTAATATAACCTTTTTATATAGTTTTATATGAATAAAAATTGAAATGCATTAAAGAAGTAGCCTATCATTACAATTCCCACTGCCACGATACCAATAAAAACAGCTAATAATTTTGGCTTAACAGCTTTTCTAAGCATAATCATAGATGGTAGTGAAAGTGCTGTAACTCCCATCATAAAGGATAAAACTGTTCCAATACCAACGCCTTTAGCAAATAGCGCTTCAGCTATTGGAATAGTTCCAAATATATCAGCATACATAGGAATTCCAACTACTGTAGCAATTAGTACGGAGAATGGATTGTTTTCACCTAAAATCCTCTGAATTACTTCTGTTGGAATCCAGTTGTGAATAGCTGCACCAATACCAACTCCAATAATTACATACCAGAATACCTTTTTTACTGTTCCCTGTACCTGCTCCCACGCATATACTCTACGCTCATGGTTAGTAGGGTCAGGTGATTCTATATCTACACTACCTGCACTTTTAATAAAGTCCTCAACGTATTTTTCCATGCCTAACTTTTCAATTAGAGTTCCACCTACAACTGCAAGGATAAGTCCTACAATAACATAAGCCACTGCTATTTTTGCGCCAAATATACTCATTAGAAGAACAAGAGAACCTAAATCAACCAATGGTGATGAAATAAGGAAGGAGAAAGTTACTCCCGTTGGTAAACCCGCACTAGTAAAACCTATAAATAGTGGAATTGAAGAACAAGAACAAAATGGTGTTACTGTTCCTAATAGTGCTGATAAAACATTAGCTGATATACCATGAAACTTTCCTAATATCTTTTTAGTTCTTTCTGGAGGAAAGTAACTTTGAATATAAGAAATAATAAAAATTAATACGGATAGAAGGGCAAAAATCTTAATTGTATCATAAATAAAAAATTGTAAACTCCCCCCTAAACGTTCTGTAATATCAATTCCTAATGCTGAAAGTAAATTCCCTATAATCTCATTAAGCCATTTCATTCCAAGAATCTGATTTTGGAAAAACAGCCAGACCGCTTTAATAATTTCCATAAATATATACCCCCTTTTCTATTATATTACCATATCGAAATTTATCGATTTGTAATTTTAAATTTTAGCCACCCTGCTAGAGGTGGCTTATTTACAAGAGCAATCCCCATTACACTTGCTGTTATTATATGTAGCTGTAATATCCTGAAGCAGATTCACTGCCTCTTGGCAACTCTCCCTAGAAATAGAATAATGTGTCCATTTTCCTTCTTTTCTCGAATTAACAATACCACCATCTACAAGTATTTTCATATGATGTGATAATGTGGATTGAGAAATCTGGAGATCTTCCAATAATACACAGGCACACTTTTCACCGCTTTGAAGAATTTCTAAAATTCGAAGTCTATTCTCATCACAAAATGCCTTAAAAACTTTTGCTCTTTTTGCGTATTTATTATCCATTTGTTGTCCTCCTTTCACGTCTATATTTTCTATATTTTTATTATACACTTCACATCGATAAACGTCAATGTATTAAAGTCATAATTTATTAGAAACTTTTCCTACAAAAACAGCCACAATGACATTTACCACTGTAGCTGCTTCTATATCTCTATATTTCTTATTTTATTTCTTAGGATTATATTGATAATAATAGCACTGAATTCTTCCGTTATAAAGCTTTCTATTCTTGTCAGCTTTACGTCCAAAGGTCTTTTGGAATTCTTCATAAGAAGTCAGTACGTAGCAAGACCAATCCTCTAATTGTGAATACACATGAGAGAAGGTTTTATATAATGCTGTAACTTCTTGCTCATCCATAAGTCTCTCTCCGTATGGTGGGTTTGTAATTATCATTCCACATTTTTTTCTATTTTTAACATCTTTCATGTCTAGCTTTTGGAAGTTTATGTAGTCCTTAACTCCAGCTTTTTCAGCATTGTTCATACCTGTTCTAAGAACTCTTCCGTCTATATCTGAAGCTTGAATTACAAATTCCTTTTTATTTACTGCTCTTCTTGCTCCATCACGAACTTGCTCCCACATTTCTTTATCAAAAGTAGGCCAAGTTTCACTTACGAAGTGTCTATTTACTCCTGGTGCAATATTTTTAGCTATTAGGGCAGCTTCTATAGGAATTGTTCCTGAACCACAGAATGGATCTATAAGAAGTTCATCTCCACTGAATTTTGCTATGAGAACTAGAGCTGCTGCTAAAGTTTCCTTTAATGGTGCTGTTCCTGCATTTTCTCTATAACCTCTTTTGTGAAGTCCTACTCCTGATGTATCTAATGCAAGAGTTACTCTGTCCTTTAATATTCCAACTTCAATTTTATAAACAGGACCCTCTTCACTGAACCAATTAGTATTGTACTTTTCCTTCATTTTTTCAACTACAGCTTTTTTTACTATAGATTGACAATCTGGCACACTATGTAAAGTGGATTTTATAGACTTCCCTGTAATATGCATTTTTCCGTCCACTGGAATTAAACTACCCCAGTCAACCTTTTTTGTGCCTTGGAATAATTCTTCAAAAGACTTAGCTTCAAAATTAGCCATCTCTATAAATACTCTCTCGGCAGTTCTAAGGTGAATGTTACAGATAGCAACGTCCATCTCATCTCCCTCGAAAGTAATTTTTCCATTTTCAACTGTTAAGTCTTCATATCCTAAGTTCTTTAATTCTTTACCAGTGATAGCTTCAATACCAAAGGTAGTAGTTACAATTATATTAAACATATGTTATTTCTCCTAATTATTGTCGTATAAACTTACCAAGTCCACACCATCTTTTTCTACAAGTTGAACTGTAATATCTTCTTTTCTAGAGGTTGGTATGTTCTTACCTACATAGTCTGCTCTTATTGGAAGTTCTCTATGCCCTCTGTCAACTAAAACTGCCAGTTGAATCATCTGAGGTCTACCCATATCAATAATAGCATCTATAGCTGCTCTAACACTTCTTCCAGTGAATAGAACGTCATCTACAAGAATTATTTTCTTTCCAGTGATATCGCAGTTTGCTTCTACACTATTGTGAGTCTTAAGCCCTTCTGGCTTCTCTAGATCGTCTCTATACTTAGTTATGTCCACGCTTCCTACTTCTACAGCTACCCCCTCAAACATCTCTATAAGGTCAGCAATTCTCTTAGCTATAGGTACTCCTCTAGTTCTAATACCCATTAATACTAAGTCTTCTACTCCCTTATTTTTCTCTATAATTTCATGAGAAATTCTCGTTAGGGTTCTTTTAATGGCCTTATCATCTAATAATACGGACTTAAGTTCCATAGTAATCCTCCTTAAACTTCTTTTCTTAATTTATCTAATATTTCCTTAGACTTCTTTTCTTAATTTATCTAATATTTCCTCGAAATACTTTGGTAACTTTGAATCAAACTCCATATACTGCCCTGTAGTTGGGTGCACAAGTCCAAGATTCTTTGCATGAAGAGCTTGCCCTTGCAGCTTAAATCTTTGCTTTTTATGTCCATAAACTAAATCTCCTACAAGAGGATGATGTAAATGGGCCATATGAACTCTTATCTGATGAGTTCTTCCTGTTTCCAATCTACACTCCACTAAAGTATGATTTTTAAATCTCTCTAAAACGGTATAGTTAGTTACAGCTTCTTTTCCATCTCTAACTACAGCCATCTTAATTCTCTCTACAGGATGTCTTCCTATTTGAGTTCTAACAGTACCTTCATCCTCTTTTACAATTCCCTCAACTAGTGCATAGTAATTTCTCTTCATAGAGTGATCCTTTAACTGTGCTGCCAGTGAATTATGTGAATTATCGTTTTTAGCCACAACTAGAATTCCTGAAGTATCCTTGTCAATTCTATGTACTATTCCAGGTCTTATAACTCCATTTATCCCTGAAAGGTCCTTACAGTGATGTAGAAGGCCATTTACCAGTGTTCCGGTGTAATTCCCTGGAGCTGGGTGAACAACCATGTCCTGAGGCTTATTAAGTACTATAATATCACTATCCTCATAAACTATTTCTAGTGGAATATCCTCTGCTTCAACTTGAAGCTCTACTGGTTCTACTCTTTCAATAGCTACTTCATCTTTTAGTCTTAGCTTATAGTTACTTTTTTTAATATTATCATTTACTTTTACTTGTTCTTTCTCAATAATGCCTTGAGCAAAGGATCTAGACATATTCTCTGTACTTTCACTTACAAATACGTCTAATCTTTTCCCAACATTATCTTCATCTATAATATACTTTTCTAAATTCATTAGATCTCATCCTTTAATATACATATTAATAAGAAAAATGTTCCTACACACACTAATATATCAGCTACATTAAAGGTTGGAAAATAATATACATCCTTATAATGAACTAATATAAAATCTACTACATAATTGTAGGAAATTCTATCTATAAGATTCCCTATAGCTCCACTTATTATCATTGCCATAGCGATATAAGTCAATTTGAAAGTTGGTTTTCTCTTAAATAAATAAACTAACATAACTACTACTACTATAGCTGTAATTATTATGAATAGCCATTGCTTATTCTGAAGCATTCCAAAGGCAGCTCCACGATTTTCTAGGTATTCAAAACCAAAGAAATTCTTTATAACAACTATACCATCGTTACCCTTTAGTGAAGCTATTGCCCACTTCTTTGTAAGTCTGTCTAGCACTAAGCCTAAAGCTATTATTATCATCGTTAAACTCAAATTTTTCCCCTCATCTCTCAAAACATAGTATTTTCATGTGTAATCTATAATACACTCTTAATTATTCTACACTGGTTCATTATTTCTCCCACTGCATCTATGTTGATAGTTTGTCTTGCATCAGATACAGAATTATCTGGTGTTGTGTGACTCTCTAAAAGGAGTCCATCTGCTCCTGCCGCCACACCTGCTATGCTCATTGGCTTAACTAACTCTCTTCTGCCAGTTCCATGACTTGGGTCTACTATTACTGGAAGTCTATAATTTTCCTTTATCATAGCTACAGCATTTAAATCTAAAGTATTTCTAGTAATAGTTTCAAAGGTTCTAATACCTCTTTCACAAAGAACCACATTCATGTTTCCTTCTTTTAAAATATACTCTGCAGCATAAATCCACTCTGCTAGAGTAGCGCTCATTCCTCTTTTTAAAAGCACTGGCACCTGTAGCTTTCCAAGTTCCTTTAAGAAAGTGTAGTTATACATATTTCTAGATCCAACTTGAATCATATCTACATATTTTAAAGCTTCTTCTATTTGGCTAGCATCCATAACTTCTGAAACTACAGGCATATTGTATTTATTGCCTACAGCTCTTAAAATTTTAAGTCCTTCTACGCCAAGACCTTGAAAATCATAGGGAGAAGTTCTTGGTTTAAAGGCTCCTCCTCTAATCATATGAACGCCTTGTTCTTTTAGTCCTTCACCAATAGCCATAAGCTTATCATAGTCTTCTACAGCGCAGGGACCGGATATAAATGTAAGGTCTCCTCCACCAATGGTAATATCCCTTACCTTAACTACGATATTCTCACCACTGCTTTTATCTGCTAGTAAATTTTTCATATAACATCACCTACATTGATTGTAACATTGAACGTAGAATTCTATTTGAATTCTTAACTGATATTTCCTTGAACTTCTCATAATCCATATGAGCTCCATTATTTGCATTGTCGGAAATAGATCTTATAACTACGAATGGCTTATGGTTTAAATATGCTACGTGAGCTATACTAGCACCTTCCATCTCGCAAGAAAGAGCTCCAAACTCATCATTTAACCATCTTATCTTCTCTACATTTGCCACGAATTGATCTCCTGATACTATTCTTCCTGAGAAAGAGTTTATATCTGTAATGCCTTCACAAGCCTTTTTAGCTATTGCTACAAGATTTTCATCACATTTAAAATCAAATACATCCATGTTAGGAACCTGACCATGTCTATCTCCAAAACTAGTTGTATCCATATCATGCTGAACAAGGTCTGTAGCTACTACTACATCTCCTGGATATATGTTAGTTCCTATTCCACCTGCTATACCCACGTTTATTACAGCATCAACATTGAAGTCATCCACTAAAATTTGAGTACAAACTGCGGCATTAACCTTACCTATTCCACTTACGACTATAACCACTTCTTTATCATATATACTTCCATGGTTAAACTCCATCATAGCTTTGTTAACCTTAGTTTTTATATTCATTTCTGCTATTAATGAAGCCACTTCTTCTTTCATAGCTCCAATTATTCCTATTTTCATATTTATTCTCCTTTGCTCCATATACCTTTGAGATTTTCTAGTTAGTCCCATATGGGTATATGATTCCATTATTTTAGACTATATCTATTATAATATATATGTTAGGCTTTCTGTCAATAGATTGAAGGAATAAAAAAATCTCACTTCAAGAGTGAGATGATTTTATTAGGTAAATAATTTTATTTATCTACGAAAAAACTTTTAATATCTTCTAGCTCAGCTGTATTATATTCAAAGACTTCAAATTCCTTCTCTACATTAGCTATAGCTACTTCTTGAGCTATAGCTACTTCTTGAGTATTCCCTAACTCTGGTACTATTGAAGAAATGCTATAATTTTTATCGAAGTCCTTCTCAAGCGCTTCAAACATTTCCATTTGAGTAACCATAAAGTTTCTAAATTTACTTCTAAACTTAGCAAACTCTTGTTTTGTTCTATCAAATTCATCATTTATATTTAAAACTCCTACATGAGCTTTATCTATAATTCTTTTAGCACTGTCGTTAGCATTTTTAAGGATTAACTCAGCTTCTGTTTGAGAACTTTGTTTTGCCTGCTCTGCTGCATTTTGTGCTAATAATAAAGTACTTTGAATAGTGCTTTCCATCTTTGCATAATGGTCTAATTTATCTTGAAAAACATCCATTTTTTCTTTTAAAATTGCATTCTCTTTATATACAACTTCGTAGTCTTCTGCAACCTTCTCTAGGAAGTCATCAACTTCGTCAACGTTATATCCCCTCATGCTCTTTTTGAACTCTTTACTCATTATGTCCATAGATGTCATCTTCATATACTTCACCCCTTAAATATATTTACCTATAAGTATTTTAATTCTTCCTTTTCCTGTTTCACCAATAATGGATTTCACTTTAAACTTTCCAAAACCTCTGATAGTAATAGTATCGTTCATTTCTACTACTCTATCCTTCCTATCACAGCTTTGATAATTTAAAAGTACAGCTCCACTATTTATAAAGTCAGTTCCTTTAGCTCTAGATAAATTGCATATCCCTGGAACTACATTATCTAAACGCATGGAAGTTACTATAATAGTTCTTTCATCAAAGTTTATCTTTGGCAGGTTCTCCACCGACCTCTGCATCACCTTAATAGAACAAGGACAATTCCCAATAGATGTTAAGTTGTCCACCACATACTGATAAACAGATGTTGCTATAGGAACAAAACATTTATTATCCTCTACAACTAAATCCCCAAATAAATTTCTTTTAACTCCCAATGCCATAATTGAACCTAAATAATCCCTATGCCCAAGAGTTTTAAATTTAGATTTATTAGTTATAATAATAGTATTCATTTCGTAATCTTCCGATTCCTCAATATGTACGGAGAATTTAATCATTCTCCTTTCACAATCTTCGAATACTCCATTTCCATTTACTCTTACACCTAGTTTACTTTCACTAGCCTTTAATTTCATATAAATGTCTGGAGTTACAAATTCTTTTGTGTAGATAGGCACTTCAATATTTCTACATAGCTCTATATCTTCATATAAAGAAGATATATAATTTTTATCCTGATCTCTAAACATTTCTAAAAATGCCTTCTTATCCATAACTATTTTAATCCCTCTTTCTATTTAAAAGAGCTGAATATTCCTTTGTTAGTAAGTTCACTTTTAAGCTCATTACTAACATCTATGTTAGATGGAGTTAATATAAATACTCCCTTTTCAACTGATTGAAGTCCGCCTTCAAGGGCATATACTGCTCCAATTAAGAAGTCTAAAACTCTTTGTCCTTCTTTTGTATCACCTATACCATTAAGATTAACTATTACAATTTTTCTAGATTTTAAGTTATCAATAATTATTTGTCCTTCATCATAATTATTAGGTTTGCTAATTACAACCTTTGATGAAGATGCAGTATGAATATTAACTATTTTGTTCTGCTTTTTGTTTACAAAAGGTTCAATTTCCACTTCATTTCTTTCCTCTTCGTAGCTTTCATTTGCTTCATCTTCGTATATATCTTCATCTTCTTCGTCCTCGAAGCCCATCATTCTGCCTAATCCCTTTAAAATCTCCATAAATTAATCCTCCAATTTTACAAATTATAATTTCTTTTTCCAAAAATGCCTGTACCTATACGGACCATGGTAGAACCTGCCGCTAAAGCGACTTTATAGTCGTTACTCATACCTATAGACAGAGTTTCCATGGTAATATTTTTATAGTTCTTTTTCTTTAACTCTTCAAAAATCTCCTTGGTTTTCATAAAGTAATTCATGGAGCTTTCGTCATCTCCAATAGGTATTGTAGCCATTATGCCTTTAACTTTTACATTATTACATTTTTCGCAAGCTACTATAAGTTCTTCTAAATCTTCTAATAAAATACCAGTTTTACTTTCTTCTCTTCCAATATTAATCTGAATCAGCACATCTGCTACAAGATTACTTTTACTATACTGCTTTTCAATTTCCTCTAAGAGCCTTACACTATCTAGCGAATGAATTAAATGAACTTTACCAAGGATATATTTTACCTTATTTCTTTGAAGATGACCTATTAAATGCCACCTTATATCTTTAGGTAGTTGTTCATATTTATCCATTATTTCTTGAACCTTGTTTTCCCCGAAATCTCTTTCACCTATATCATAGACAGCTCTAATTTCTTCTACTGTTCTAGTCTTGGATACTGAGACTAAGGTTACGTCCTTTGGTATCTCATCCTTCAGCCTTGTGTAATTTTCACTAATAGACAAAATTACCCCTCCTGTCTCCTTTGTAAATCTAGTTTATTATGCAAATTATGATTCTCACATATTTCTATTCTCCATAAAATTAAAAAAACCTTTAATAAAATTTAAATTTTTATAAATTTTTATAAACTTTATTTATTTGTAGGTTCTTCCATGAACTTATTATCAATTTTACCATTATATGCCGGTAATTTTTCATCATAAACAAGCTCTACATCCACATAACACATTCTTGAAATAAGTGTTTTTATATGATTTTCTTTGTTGTCTAGAAAGTTTTCTAAAACCTCTTGATTACCAACAGCTGTAATGTAAAATGGACTAATTAATTTAACTCCATCAATCTCAATAGTTGCTCCTGAACAAATAACGTAAGAATTATATACTATCCTCTGGTTATTGATAGAAATCGCCTCTGCTCCAGCTGTTCTAAGGTCATTAATCACCTTTACAACATCGGTATTATGAACAATCATAGAGCTAGTATACTTACCTCCAATTTTCCTAACTTCTGGAGAATCATCTATGGTAATTTTAATTCCATCCCCTATTACTGGTTTTAGTCCTAGAGCCATATTGTTATAATCGAGCTCTTCTTCCATCTTTCCCACTACTTGATGTGTATTTTCACCTATTCTACTATATTCCCCTATTTTTTCCTCTATCGCCCTATATTCATCTTCTAAATCACCAATTTGACTTTGAAGTTTACTTCTTTCTTCATATGCCTTTTGATACTGCTCCACATCGAGAAATTTCATTTCACCACTTAAATTTAAATTCATGGATATTAAAATTCCAATAATAATGGTGGCAATAAATAAAAATATATTAGCCTCATTAATACGCATTTAAATATCTCCTTAATGATGTACTTTTATTCTGTCCATTAATGATGTACTTTTATTCTGTCCATTAATAATCTTCTAATTGCTGCGAAGTTATTAAAAATCCTTTGACCAAATACAAAAAGAGCAGCAATATAAACCGGTAATCCTAGTCTATCTCCAAGATAAACCATAAATGCTGCTAGGAATGCATTTCCAAAGAATCCTGATACAAATATGTCAGCCCTAAAATTCTTATTTAAAGTAGCTCTAATAGCCCCAAAAATCGAATCAATGCATGCAAAGATTGCAACCGAAATATATGGTGATAATTTAGCTGGGAAACTTATATTAAATGCAACTCCTAATATTACTCCAATTATTAGTCCTACTAATGCAATCATCTATTTCCTCCTATCTTACTCTTCTTTATTTTCTTGTATATATTTAAAATCAATAGCAGCATTAGATTTACTAATAATTAATTCATCTTCTGCTTTATATGTTACATCACAATACAAATGTAAATCGCTTGATATTGTACCTGGAAACTCCATAGTTCCAGTAAGCACTGATTTACTTCCTATAGCCTTAATTACAACTTGCTCTAAAGGCGATATTCTTGTGCTATTTATCATTATAGCGTTACCAGCTGATCTAATTCCTGTGTTTCCAATAAGTCTTATATCATTTATAGAAATAGCCTCTGCACCATTAGCATATAACTCATTTACCATTATAAGCAAATCAAAATCCTTAATTGGATATCCTGATGTAGTTGTTCCAAAGGGATTAGTCTTAGGGGTAATGTAAACAATAATCCCCTCACCCTTTACATCCGTAAGCCCTGCTCTAAGTCTTGTTTTCTGCAAATCATCTATAAGAATTTGATTTTCACCTTTACCTGCAGCTGAAGCCTCATATTCAGCCGCTTTATCAGAAAGTTCCTTAACCTTTTCCATCAGCTCTTCTCTTTCCTTTTTAAGTTGTTCATTCTCCAACAGTATTTCCGGGTTTTGACTATTTCCATCTACACCGGCAGTAGCATTCTGTGCATTTACAGACTTCAACTGTATAACTATCATAAATCCAAAAATTAAAAAGACAACTCCAATAACTATTTGAGAAAAAAACTTCTTCATAGCCTCACCTCCATATTAGTTTCATTATTTCACCTTATTCTTCTTTAAATACTACTGGATTTCCATCAAAACTTACATCCACATACCCTTTAAAACTTGAAAATTCTGGTGTAGACAATATACTAAATGCTTTAGCCAGCTTCTCATTCATATTTTCACTAGTTCCCAGCTTTATATACGCATCATTTACATATAATTTAAAATCCACAAAATCTTTTATCTCCAACTTTGAAATTGAATATTGCTCAAAGAACCCCTTTTGCACTAAGAAATCATAGATGGTTTTAACGCCTTCAGATCTCTTTATTTCTTCTCCTTGAATCAATTCTCCTATTACTAGGTTTTCCTCAGCTATTCCTTCTATCCTTAAAACATTAGCAGAATCTATAGTTTCTTTTTTTCCTAATACTCTTCCGCTTTTATCAATTACATAATTCCCCTCTGCACCTTCTATATAAAATGCAACTTTTCTCTCTGTAATCTCAATGGATATAGTGTTAGGAAGTTTCCTTGTTACCTTCACCGCATCAATGTACGTATTTCCCTTAAGTTCATCTTCTACCTTTGTAGTATTAATCTTAAAAATATTAGTCCCTGATTCCAAAGCAGCCGTTGAAATAATCGCCTCTTCTGAAATCACCTCTATGCCGCTTACCTTGACCTCTGCAAGGTTAAAATTAGGAAGAGTAAGTCCTAATGTTATAAGTATTGTAAAAAGTACTATCAGCACTATAATAGTCCTCTTCATTCTAATAATCTTCTTCTTTTTCTTAAGGATATTTTTCTTATTATTCAATATGTAATTTCCGTAATCTTCCTTATGTCCCTTAGCCATTATCTCACCACCAGATTAATATACTAAATTATATAATATACTAAATTATACAATACACTATTTATCATACCATTTTTATGTAAAAATTTCATTACAAAAATATTAATATTTCTCATCTCAACTTTAGTGGCATAACTTGGCCTTACATAATAATACGACTGAAAAACACCATAGTGTTTTTCAGTCGTATTATTTATTATGCACTTTTAGCATTATTTTGTCTCGTTATATTTAAAAGTACTCCCATAAATATCATATTTATTACCAGTGACGATCCTCCTGAACTAATAAACGGAAGTGGTACACCTGTTACCGGCATAGAACCTGTGACTACAGCAATATTAATTAAAGCTTGGAATATTATTACAGAAGTAATTCCTGTAGCCAGAAGTGACCCATAAAAATCCTTAGCTTTAGTTGCTGCAAGGATTCCTCTCCATAAGAACAATAGGTAAAGGGTAATTACAATTATAACACCTATATATCCAAGTTCCTCACCAATAACTGCTAAAATGAAGTCATTATGAGGTTCTGGAATATAGAAGCACTTCTGCCTTGATTGGCCTATTCCCACTCCTGTAAGTCCACCTGAACCTAGTGCTAAAAGAGATTGAATTAGCTGATATCCTGTATCCTGAGAATCAGCCCAGGGATTCATGAATCCTGTAAGTCTTTCCATTCTATAAGGTTCTATAGCTATGAAAAGAGCTCCAAAGCCAACTACTCCACCTGCCAATAATCCCATTTGGCTTAACTTTGTTCCAGCTACAAAAAGCATCATAACACAAACCATAATTGTAACTGTGGCAATACTAAGGTTTTTCTCTAGAAGAATCATACCAGCTATAAAGCCAGCAAAAGCTAAGTTAGGCATTACACCCTTCCAGAACTTCTTTATATTTTGTGGATTACTTGATACATATTTAGCTACAAATAAAACTACTACATACTTTGCTATTTCTGATGGTTGAAAAGAAGCTGGTCCAAATGTTATCCAACGCTGAGCTCCTTTAACTGGTGGAAACGCAAAAACTAAGCACAAAGCTATAAATGTAAGTATTATCAAAACTCTAGTCCACTTTTTATAGATATGATAGTCTATATTCATAGCAATAACCATGCCTATAGTTCCTAAGATAGCCCAGGCTAACTGTCTCCATAAAAAGTATTCTGCATTATCGTATTTAAAGGCTGAGAAATAGGAGCTAGCACTATATACCATAACTACTCCTATGGTAACCAGCATAATAATTGTTGCGAACAGGACAAAGTCTATGTCTCCTAATTTAATTTTGGTTTTTTTCACTCTAACTCCCCCCATAGCATTCTAATTTTTTAACTATTAGTACATGTTAATTATAGCTAGGAATCCTACTAAACATAATATAACAGTTATAATAGAGAATACTGCTACAATCTTACTTTCATGCCATCCTTTTAATTCGAAGTGATGGTGAAGTGGTGCCATTTTAAATACTCTCTTTCCTGTTAACTTAAAGGATGTAACTTGTATAATTACTGATAAAGTTTCAGCAACATATATTCCACCAACTATAATTACAACTAGTTCTAACTTTAATATCATGGCAATAGCTCCGATAGCTCCACCAATTGCTAATGCTCCAGCATCTCCCATGAAGACTTGAGCTGGGTAAGAGTTATACTTCAAGAATCCTAAAATTGCTCCTGCTAATATTCCGCAGAACATAGCTAAAGTATAATATCCCATAGCATAGCTTACTATGGCAAAGAAAGTCATTACTAAAAGTGTTACCGAACTACAAAGTCCATCTAATCCGTCAGTAAGATTTACAGCATTAGTTACTGCTGCAAAATAAAAAACTATAAATGGAATAAAGAAAATCTTTAAGTCCCATGTCACTCCCCCTATAAAAGGTAGAAGTATATCTGTTCCAATTTTTGAAGAAGCATAGTATCCAAATATAACTGATACTACAACCAGAAGTACCATCTTCTGATAACTTTTAAGACCTTCATTTTTCTTCTTTATGATTTTAAGTGCATCATCTAAGAAGCCAATAGCTCCAAAGGCTAATAGTGCATATACTGCAAGCATTGCCTCATCCTTAGGGTTTCTAACCATAACTACCATAGTTAAACATGTTGCTATAATAAATATAAGTCCTCCCATGGTTGGAGTTCCCTGTTTCTTTAAATGACTTTGAGGACCATCCTCTCTTATGTTTTGACCGAATTTGAACTTATGCAATGCTGGTATTATTAATGGGGCAATTGCAAAAGATACTATAAATGCTACTAACACAGAATATATTAACTTGCTCATATTCTATACCTCCCTATATACTTTTCTTTTGTAATTTATTGATAATATTTTCAAATTTCATCGAGCGTGATGCCTTTACAAGAAGTACATCTTCTGGCTGTAATAAATTCTCTAGGTAACTCATTAAATCCTCCATAGATTCAAAACCTTTGAAGTTTTCACTACCAAAACCTGCTTCAAATTCCCCATTAAACTCACCTAAAGTAAGTAACATATCAAGACCACTAGCTTTAGCGTAAGCCCCAACTTCTTCATGAGCATTAGAAGATTCCTCTCCTAATTCTCTCATAGTTCCTAAAACTGCAAGCTTTCTACCTTCATAGGTCTTTAAAACATCTAAAGCAGCAATCATGGAGTCTGGACTTGCATTATAAGCATCATTAATGATTACATAACCATCATGATTTATAATGTCTAATCTCATGGAAGTTGCTTCAAGGTTTTTGATTCCTTCAGCTATATCTTCATACTCTACCCCTAGTTGTCTCGCAACTCCTATAGCAAGAAGAGAGTTTAGCACATTGTGTTTTCCTGGAACTGGTACCTTTATAGCTTTATTTATTACTTTACCTTCTTCAGCTACTGAAAATTCAATACTATCTCTATTTATAATTATTCTACAACCTGTGAAATTATAATCACTATCTATACCAATTTTTACAATTTTATATTTATCTGACTGAAGATCATGAAGCATATCATTATCTCCATTAACAATAAGCACATTATTCTCATCAAATAAAGTAGTGATTTCTAATTTTGCTTTTAGAATATTTTCTCTTGTCTTTAGATTTTCCATATGGGAGGTTCCAACATTAGTAATTACAGCTATTTCTGGCTTTGCAACTCTTGCTAAAGTTTCAATTTCACCTAAGTTACTCATTCCCATCTCTAAAATTGCTACCTCATAGGTTTTATCTAGCTGAAATATCATTAAAGGCATTCCAATATCATTATTAAAGTTTCCTTTAGTTTTAAATACCTTATACTTTTCACTTAATGCTGCTGCAATTAAATCCTTAGTTGAAGTTTTTCCTGTAGAACCAGTAATTCCAACAACCTTTATATCTATAGTACTAATATAGTACTCTGATAAATCTAAAAGAGCTTTTTTAGTATCCTCAACTAAAATAACTGATACATCTTCACTTATATTTTTATATTCTGCTTCTCTGTGAACTATAGCAAGACCGGCGCCCTTTTCTAAAACGCTATCAATAAAATCATGGGCATCAAAGTTTTCTCCTTTTATAGCAAAGAATATATCTCCCTTTGAAACCTTTCTACTATCTATAACTACATTAGAAAACTCCTTTTTATTTCCTTCCACTAAAAGCTTACCCTCTAATGCTTTTACTATATCATTTAACTTTATGCTGTCCATTAAAGCTTCAACTCCTTCATTAGCTCTAAGACTACTTCCTTCTCATCGAAATGGATAGTCTCATTCTTAAGTATTTGATAGGTCTCATGACCTTTACCTGCAATGACTATGATATCACCCTTTTGCCCTATAAGTAATGCAGTTTTTATAGCTTCTCTTCTGTTTTCAACGACCTTATAGTTATTTTTCTTAACTCCAGCTACTATATCCTCTAAAATTGTATAAGGTTCTTCACTTCTTGGATTATCTGAAGTTATTATAGCTATATCACTAAGGTCAGTACCAATTTCACCCATGATAGGTCTCTTAGTTTTATCTCTGTCTCCACCACATCCAAAGATGCAAATTAATCTTCCTGTTGTAAGCTCCTTTAAATTCTCTAGAATGTTTTTAAGACTATCTGGAGTATGTGAATAATCTCTTATAACTTGGAAGGCAGAATTCATGCTTAAGGTTAAGTTCTCACATCTTCCAGGCACAGTCACCATTCCTAAAGCATCTATTATTGTATCCATTTTTATGCCCTCATTTAACGCTGCACCAATACATCCTAAAGCATTATATACATTATATCTACCTGGAATTGAAAGACCTATTTTTTTAACTTCACCATCTAAATTAAGATCAAAAATCATTCCTGTAGCTTCTAAATCTATATCTTCACCTCTTAAATCACTTTTCTTTTCTATTGAATAAGTAGTAATTTTCGAGTTACCTTGCATATTTACATCTTCTGCTAATCTGCTACCGTATTCATCATCTATATTTATTATAGAATTCCTACTCATAGCAAATAACCTAGCCTTAGCTTTAAAATAATTTTCAAAGGTTTTGTGGAAGTCTAAGTGATCTTGAGTTAGATTTGTAAAAATCCCCTCAGCAAACTCTACTCCATAAACTCTATAAAGCTCTAAAGAGTGAGATGAAACTTCCATAACACAATAGTCAACCCCAGCTTCAACCATCTTATTAAATAATTCTTGAAGCTCTAGTGACTCAGGTGTAGTTCTCTCAGCATGAAGCTCCTCACTACCAATATAGTTAGCAATTGTTCCAATAAGTCCAACCTTATACCCTGCTGCTTCTAAAATTCCTTTAAGCATAAAAGCAGAGGTAGTTTTCCCATTAGTACCAGTGATACCAATAAGCTTCATTTTCTTACTTGGATTATCATAAAAGTTACAAGAAGCTATAGCTAAAGCTTTTCTTCCATTTTCAACCTTTATATAAGTAATTCCAGGAGTAAATTCTACATCCTTTTCAACAACTATAACTCTAGCTCCATTTTCAATAGCCTTTGGAATAAAACTATGTCCATCCACACTAAATCCGCTAATAGCAAAAAACACATCTCCAGTTTTAACTTTTCTACTATCATAGTTAGGATTATTTATTTCTATGTTTTCTTCTCCACTAACAAGCTCATAATTTAACCCTGCTAATAAATCTACTATTTTCATTTCACAAACCACTTCCTTAAATAAGTCTTTATAAGAACACCTTATAGCATACAAAATCCGGTAGCACAAGTCAAACCGTAACTACCGGATAATTAACAATTTAATTTATAACCTTTAAAAGATTACTACTATATTTAATCCTGCAGTATATCTAGATTATGATTTCCCTAAAGCTCTAATCTGATAAAACCCCTAAAGTAAAGGTTACTGTAGTACCTTTCTTAACTAGCTGACCACTCTCAATACTTTGGTCAACCACTAAGCCCTCTTTAATAAATTCAGCTTTAAGTCCTAAATCCTTAAATAGAACCTCAATAGCTTCTTTAGTAAAGCCTTTTAAATCTGGAATAATAACCATATTTCCATCTTCAGCAGCCTTACCTGCATATAGAATAATCTCATTGCCTTCTTTCATTACAAAACCTGGCTTTGGATTCATATCAGTAATAATATCTCCTTCACCCTCTAGTCTTACGGTTAAACCAGCATCTGTAACTACTTTCTTAGCATCTGCCACTGGCATATTTCTTACTTCTGGTACTATTACATCTGCCTTTAAACTTTCACCAGCATCTTTATAAGTACCACTAGGTTTTAGCTCTGAATAGTTAAATAACTCATTAAATAACTTCTGTCCTACTGGAGCTGCGATTTGTCCTGCATAGTAAAGTGATGGATTTGGTTCATCTATTGAAACATATACAGTGTACTGTGGATTTTCAACAGGTGCCATTCCAACGAAGGTTGCTAAATACTTCCCACTAGCATATCCTCCATTTACAGTATCAACCTTTTGAGCTGTTCCTGTCTTACCACCAATTCTATAGCCATCAATATATGCTTTTGAACCTCCACCTGCAGCAACAACTTGCTCAAGGTTCAACCTCATTTCCTCCATAGTTTTAGGATCAAATACTGCTTCTCTATTTACTTCATATTCATCATCAACAACAAGATTTCCTGATGAATCTAAGTGAGTAACTTCCTTCATAACATGAGGCGTTACTAAATATCCACCATTAGCAATGGCATTTAGAGCTCTCATATATTGTACTCCTGTCATTGTATTAGTTTGTCCAAAAGATATTGTTGCAAGGTCTGTAACTGAAATGTCTTCCGCATTTTTTACAAGTCCTGCAGACTCTCCCGGTAAATCTATTCCAGTTTTACTTCCAAGACCAAACATTTTTATATACTTTGTTAGAGTTTCTGCTCCAAGTCTTTCACCTAAAGTCATAAATCCAACGTTACAAGAATTTTTTAATATTTCAACAAAAGTTTGAGATCCGTGACCAGAAGTTTTCCAACAGTGAATTGTTCTTCCACCTATAGTTAGGGAACCACCACAATTAAATGTGCTGTTTTCGTCTGCTACACCTTCTTGAATAGCAGCTGTAGCTGTAACAACTTTGAAAACAGAACCCGGTTCATAGGCATCACTAACCATTCTATTTCTCCATAGGGCTTGAATGTCATCATCTGCAACTCCCTCAGGCCAAGGATTATTTAGATCATAATCCGGAGCATTAGCAAGACCTAATATTTCTCCTGTGTTAGGGTCCATAACCATTATAGAAACTGCTTTAGCTTCATTATCATTCAAAGCCTCTTCAGCTAATTTCTCTGCAAAATATTGAATATTTTCATCTAGAGTTGTAGTGACATCTCTTCCATCTATCGGCTCTGTGAATTCTGAAATTGTATAAGGTAAATCCTCACTTTTCTGATCAATTTCTGAAATTCTGATTCCAGGCACCCCAGCTAAATACTTATTATAGTAAAGCTCAAGACCTGTTAAACCATCACCATCAGAATTTGTGTGACCAATTACATGAGATGCAAAATCTCCATTTGGATAGTATCTCTTAGTATCTGCTGAAATTACTATACCTCTAATATCATTAGCCTCACCAAATTCCCTAAGAGCATCTGCCACATCCTTCTCTATTCTTCTTTTTAAAATAGCGGAACCTCTATCTTTTCCATTTGGAAGAGGATTAGTTAAAATATGAAGTACATCCTCATATTCCATACCAACTATCTCATAGATTCCATTAGCTACATCTTCCATAGATTTAGCTACAGCATCTGTCCCCTTTGCATTTTCTGCCAAGTCAGTTCTTAAAGTATTTAAATCTAAATCTGCTCTATAGACATTTGCACTCACTGCTAGAGCATTACCATTTCTGTCTAATATTTTACCTCTTTTAGCATTAATCCGCACATCACTCGTCCATTGCTGCGTCGCCAAAGATTTATAGTCCGATTCCTTAACAAACATGATATACCCAAGTCTTACGCTTAATCCGATAAATACCAAGAATGCCATAAGCATACAGAAAATCATTCTTTTCTTCATCTGCACCTTATCAACAAAATTTTTTTTAGCCACCTACATTACCTCTCTAACCCATACAAATAAGTGAGAGTCTAAATCTCTAATTTAGTCCCTCGAACTTACTCCATCGAACAAAATGAGATGGAGTTTCCATTAATTAAACAACAACTCCTTAATTTTACTAAATAGGTTAGCACTCTCTTGAGTATCTTCATTTGTTGTAACTATAGCATCTACGCTATCAAGGTCACAATAAATTACTTCTCCAGTCTTTGGCTTAACCATATTTAGCTCATTTGTTGCTACTTCCTCTATATAAGCGATATTATCAAACTTAAGTAGTTTAACACCTAAGGCTTCGCTTTCTTCATTCATCCTATGTATATTCTCTTGTAAAGATATTATTTCCTTTTGATTTGAATAAATAGAGCTATATCCTCCAACGATTGCTGCTCCAACAATTCCTACCGCTAAAACTCCACCATTAAATTTTAGAAACTTTAATATCTTATTTTTTCTTGCCTGTTTATTAGCTTCCCTCTGTTTCCTGTCAATTTCGGGATTTTTTACTCTTTCTTCAGGTAATGGTCTAGCTGATGTAGCTAAAGCATTACTCCCACTAATTACATTTTTTCTTTTTTCTACTTCCATTGTACTACCCCCATATAGCTTTTAGAACTAAATCTTTTTACATCCCCTTAATTTGGCACTTCTACTTCTTGAATTGTTATCAAGTTCATTCTTTGTAGCTTCGATTGGTTTTCTATTAATAAGTTTTATTATAGGTTGCTTTCCACACACACACATAGGTAAATCCTTCGGGCATTTGCATGGGTCCGTTAAATCTCTAAACTTCATTTTTACAATTCTATCCTCTAATGAATGGAAGGTTATTATTGCCATTACTCCATCTTCATTTAAAGCTTCTATTCCATCTTCTATAGTTTTATTTAATATGCTAAGTTCTCTATTAACCTCTATCCTAACAGCTTGGAATGTTCTTTTAGCTGGATGTCCACCCTCTCTTTTAAACTTACCAGGTATACACTCATCTATTATTTTAACTAATTCCAAAGTTGTCTCTATAGGTTTAATACTTCTTTTTTCCACAATTCTTTCTGCAATTCTTCTAGAGAATCTCTCTTCTCCATATTCCTTAAGAATTCTGAAAAGCTCCTCAAAACTGTATTCATTAATTACATTATAGGCTGAAAAATCTTCTTCCCTATTCATTCTCATATCTAGTGAGGCTTCCTTCATATAACTAAAGCCTCTTTCGCCTTCATCAAGCTGATAAGAAGATACTCCTAGGTCCATAAGAATTCCATCTACTTTATCTATGTTAAGTTCCTTTAATATTTCTTTTATATTATAAAAGTTGTTATGCACATAAGTTACATTTTTATAGTCCTTCAACTTTTCCTTTGCTGCTGAAAGGGCATCTAAATCTTGATCTATACCAATAAGTCGTCCTTTGTCAGAAAGTTTTTTAAGTATCTCACTTGAATGACCTGCTCCACCTAGAGTACAATCAACATATATACCATCTTCTTTTATATTCAACATTTCTATACATTCGTTCAGCATAACTGAATAGTGTTTAAATTCCATTGTAATAGTCTCCTTCTTTTGTAAATACCATAGAGGTTTCATATTATATTATATTGTATCATAACTAATTCTATAAATTAATAGGAATTCCTTTTAATTCTTAACTAAATTTAAAAAAATCTTTTAGCAAATTAATAAAAATACACAAAATAAAAGTTAATATAACAGTTCTTGTGCCATTTTTTTACTTTTATCTTCATTTTTTCTACAGCATTACACTATTTTTTATAGTTGTATGTAGAATTATTGAAATTAAACGCCCTCTAGAGTATAATTTAAAAGAATTAGATTTTAAACGAGTAATAACCCAATAAAAAACCATAGGTTTACATAGAAAGGACGAATAAATATGAAATTAGGAATCGTAGGTTTACCTAACGTAGGAAAAAGTACTTTATTTAATGCAATAACAAAAGCAGGAGCAGAATCTGCCAACTACCCATTCTGTACAATAGAGCCAAACGTAGGAGTTGTTAGTGTACCAGACAAACGTCTTGAAGAATTACAAAAAATATATAACTCTAAAAAGCAAGTTCCAACTGCTATAGAATTCTATGATATAGCTGGGCTAGTAAAAGGAGCAAGTAAAGGTGAAGGTCTTGGAAACAAGTTCCTATCTCACATCAGAGAAGTTGAATCTATCGTTCATACTGTTAGATGCTTCAAAGATGACAATGTAGTTCACGTAGAAGGCTCTGTATCTCCAATTAGAGATATTGAAACTATCAACTTAGAATTAATCTTTGCTGACCTTGAAGTTTTAGAAAGAAGAATGGAAAAATCAGTGAAATTAGTACGTTCTGGAGATAAAACTGCAAAAATCGAATATGCTATCATGGAAAGAGTTAAGGCTCAACTTGAAGCAAACAAGCCAGTTAGAACTTTAGAAGTAACTGAAGAGGAATCTGAATTCATAAAAAGCCTATTCCTAATCACAAATAAACCAGTTTTATATGCTTGTAACGTAAGCGAAGATGATTTAATGGAGTGTGGCGGAGAAAACGACATGGTTAGAGAAGTTGAAGCTTATGCTGCTGAAGAAAACTCTGGAATAATCATCGTATGTGCAAAACTAGAAGAAGAATTATCTGGTTTAGAAGATGAAGAGAAAGCTGATATGCTATCTGAATACGGTCTTACTGAATCTGGTCTTGATAAATTGATCACTGCCAGCTACAACTTACTTGGATTAATGAGTTACTTAACTGCTGGTCCTATGGAAGTAAGAGCTTGGACAATAAAAGTTGGAACTAAAGCTCCTGCAGCTGCTGGTAAAATCCACAGTGACATCGAGCGTGGATTCATCAGAGCAGAAGTTATTTCCTTTGACAAACTAGTAGAATGTGGTTCTGAAGCTATAGCTAAAGAAAAAGGTTTCTACAGACTTGAAGGAAAAGAATATATAATGCAAGACGGAGACGTTGTTAACTTTAGATTCAACGTATAATTTAGAAATTAGAAAAAGCCCTGCATCAGCAGAGCTTTTTTTATATCTCTTTATTGGAATTATCAACTTTTTCAGCAACTTTTTTTCTAGGTTTTGGCTTAGGCTTTCCTAGCCTCTTATAAACGTTACATTGCTCAGCAATGAGCTTTGCAATTCCTTCTGAGTCTAAATTCTCTTTATCAAAAATTATCTCCATAGCATCTATAACATTCTCCATGGTGTAGATAGTGAAGTCCCCATTAGATATCGCTTTTTCTATCTCATTAGAAAGAATTAGATTTCTAGCATTGGATTCTGGAATTATTACACCCTTCCCCTTAAAGCTATCCATAGTCTTACAAATGTTAAAGAAGCCTTCTATTTTTTCATTAACTCCGCCAATAGGCTGTACTTGACCAAACTGATTTATGGAGCCTGTAAGTGCTATATTTTGTTTAATTGGAAGTTTACATAAAGCGGATACCATACATAAAACTTCTGCAACTGATGCACTATCTCCATCTACCACACCGTAAATCTGCTCAAAACTAAGATTAAAGTCAACTGGCAACTTAGTATAACCGCCATTTAGTGTGCTAATATAACCTTTTAAAATATTAATTGCCTTAGTATGAATCTTACCACTTAAATTAGATTCTCTCTGGGCATCCATTATTTTGCCGTCTCCACAAAAACAAGTACAAGTAATTTTTATAGGTTTTCCAAAGGAAATGTACCCTATATCAATAACCGAAAGTGCATTAATTTGCCCTACAGCACTTCCTTTTAAATTTATTAACACCTTATTTTCCTTATACAGATTAAGATATTCCTCTTCTAACAATTCTCTATTATAAGCTATTCTATCTATAATATTTCCATCAATAGCTTCGCAATTTTCTTCAATGGCTTTGCAGTTAGCTAATAGAAGAAGATTTGATATCTCACTATGATCAAACAGGAACTTTTCCTTATCCTCAGCCTTTCTAGCTAAGTACTTTGAAATCTCCCTTAGTCCACTATCAGTAATTGACTTTAAGCTATTTTCCTCAACAAAACTATTTACTTCACGAACTAATAAGTTCTTAACAGACATTCTGGCTTCCAGAACCGCCTTATACTCAGCCCTTAGCTTAAATATAGTTTTAAATTCACTATCATAATTATATAAGGTATCATAAATTTGAAAGTCCCCAATTATTATTACCTTGGTATTTATATTCATTGGCACTGGCTTTAACCCGCCTAATGTAAAGAGCTCAATATAACCTCTATTATAATCAAGGTCTACCTTCTCAGCAATGAGTGATTTCTTTAAGTAATAATAGGACTGAGAATTACTAAAAAGATTATTTGCCTTTATGATAATACAACCACCATTAGCTTTAACATAACTTCCAGCCTTTATAGATTTAACATTAGAAACATACATATTATTATGATTCTCATACTCTATATTTCCAAGTAAATTAGAAGTGCTTGGGTCTTCCTCATAAATTACAGGTGGAGACTCTAATTTTGAGTTATCTACAATAACATTTATATCATATTTTGAAATAATCAGCTTTATTTCATCCTCATCATCTTCATAATTAATAGAGTAATTTTCAATCATCTTACTTTCAATTTCCTCCATAATATATTGAATATACTCCATAATTCCCTTATCATCACCAAGCTTATCCTCAATATCTTTATACAGCTCAGTTATTTCTTCTTTAAAGAAAGCCTTCATTATCTCTTTTATTCTATTAAGCTCATCATTTTTCATATTTCTAAGCTTATTTAAAATTTCATGAGCACTAACTTTAAGATCTGAAACTCTCTCCATAATTTCATCTCTTTTTTCCTCTTCCAGCTCTTCAAATTCATCTTCAGTCATTTCTTTTCCCTCAACTATAGGCACAAAGGTAAAGCCGTCTCCGCCAACCCTTATATCAAATCCAAATTCCTTAGACTTAGTTATTAAGTCCTCTATTATCTTACTTCGCTTATCTTTAATGGTGGAAATTAACTCTTCCTTCTCATCATTATCTAGATTGTTATAAAACTTAAAGACACTATCAGCATAAGCACCCTTAAGTTCATCTATCTTCTCTTTTAATATGTTACCATAACCATTCTTAACAAATAACGGAACAGGAGCCTTGTCATCTTCCTTAATAACATAGCATATGTCTTGTGGAGGTTCCTGATTCTTTAATATATATTTTACGTAGCTAATTATATGTTTTATTCTACTCTTACAAAATTCATCAACTAAGTAAAGATTATATCCATCACTCTTTAAGCTTAAAGCAGTATTAATTCTTTTATAAACGTCCTCGTACTGTGGTAACACAAATTCTCCATCTATATCTTCTCTATCTTCACTAGCATTAAAATCATAAATAACATCCTCTGCCTTTAAAATTTTTTTCATACTGCCCTCCAATAAATTCATTTAATATTATATTAATATTCCTGATAAAGGACTTTTGGAACATAAATAAAAAGAAAATGACAAGAAATTTAAAAGAATGTATTACATGATTTCTTTATATAAACATTAAACTTGTTATAATAATTTAATTATTATATAATAATACTATTGTGTAGTATTATCATATATAATTAAAGGACTAATATTATACTCGATTATTAATTCTTCACGTAAAGGAGTTATTTATATGGGATTAAAAGACAAACTAACACAAGGTTATACTAATGCGTTTATGGGCAAATATGCTGATAGAATAACCCAGGTTCAAGGAAGAGCCCTATCTGTAAAAACAGAAGAGAAATCTTTTCTAGGAATTTTAAATACTATTATTGTAACTATAGTTGTAAAGCAAGATAACCTTAGAACTATAGCTACTTGTGTTTATAAGAAAAAGAAATGGTTTAAAAAGCCAACTTTCATGGTAATATCTCAAGGCCACTCTCTTCTAATTCAAGGAATAAAACCTGATTATTCCAAGAAAAAGAAAAAGAAGAAGAAGAACAACAAGTTTAAAGATTGCATAACCATTATGAACGTTATGAACCTTACAACTAAAAAGGACTTAGTTCCTGTAGAAGGAAACAAAAAGAAAGTTCAGCGCGTTAGAGCTGATAGAAGATTTAAATAAAAAAATAGCCGAAAGGCTATTTTTTTATGCTTAAGATCTGTTTCCTACAAATATTGCAACACTATTAATCAAGCTGATTATTCCTGAGAAGAATACTACTATTGACCACTGCCCTAAATTTAGCGGCATAGTGTGGAATATAGCTTGGAACATTGGTAGATAAACTATTAGTAATAATGCTATTATTGATACAGATACAGCTCCTAAAAGATAAGAATTTGTAAAAGGGTTTATTTCAAATAAAGAATATCTTTCACTTCTACATTCAAATACGTGAATTAATTGAGATGTTATTAGTGTTCCTAATGATATGGTTCTGCAAGTAGTCAAATCGTAACCATAATACTTTCCAACTAAGAAAGATAAAACTGTACAAACTCCAATTAAAGAACCTCTGATAAGAATTTTTTCCTTAAGCCCTCTTGCAAATACGTGCTCACCTTTTCCTCTTGGCTTTTCATACATAATATCTTTATCTGCAGGGTCTACTCCGAGGGCTATAGCTGGAAGACCGTCTGTTACTAGATTTACAAAGAGAATCTGAATTGGTAGAAGTGGTACCTCAAGATAAAATAGAGATGCTAGGAACATAGTTAATACTTCTCCTAGGTTACAAGACAACAAATACCTTATAAACTTTCTAATATTATCATATATAACACGTCCCTCTTCCACCGCTGTTACTATAGTAGCAAAGTTATCATCGAGAAGAATCATAGATGCTGCTTCCTTTGTTACATCAGTTCCTGAAATCCCCATTGCAATTCCTATATCTGCTTCCTTAATAGCTGGAGCATCATTTACTCCATCCCCAGTCATAGCTACAATGTTCCCTCTACTCTTAAATGCCCTAACAATTCTAAGTTTATGCTTTGGAGTAACTCTGGCAAAAATCCTATAATTATCGATATTGTTAGCTAGTTCCTTATCAGTAATACGGTCAAGTTCTGCACCAGTTATTACTTCTTTACTTTCATTACAAATACTTAATTCTCTACCTATAGCAAAAGCTGTATTCTTATGGTCACCAGTTATCATTACAGGTTTAATTCCTGCAACTCTGCATTTTAGAACTGCATCCCTAACCTCTTTCCTTGGTGGATCGATAATTCCCGCTACCCCTACAAATATAAGTCCACTCTCTAACTTGTCTGCCTTTATAAGATTTTCTGTCTTATATGCCCCTGCTATGCATCTTAGTGCTCTAAAGCTCATATCATCAATTAGCGCTTCAACACTTTTTCTATAAGCTGTAGTTAATAGTTCAATTCTTCCATTGACTAAAATATAAGAACATCTGTCTAGAACTCTTTCTGGAGCTCCCTTCATGTAGCAGGCTTCTTTTTTAGTCATCTTATCCTTCATAATTACTGTCATCATTTTTCTGTTAGAATCAAAAGGGATGTCAAAAACTCTTTCTACTTTAGCATTAAATTCTTCTACATCATGGAGATTTTTAAAGAACCCCTTTACAAGAGCTGTTTCTGTTGGGTCACCCATAAGTCCCTTTTCTAATTCACGAGAATCATGGTTGTAATTGCAATCATTACAATAGACCAATATCTTCTTTAACATTTCATGGTCAAAGGTTTTATCGTCTCCTAAGTCATGAACTTTTCCATTATGAAGAAGAGCTACTACTGTCATCTTATTTTCAGTAAGTGTACCTGTTTTATCACTACAAATTACTGAAATGCACCCTAAAGTTTCAACTGCAGGCAGTTTTCTTACTAAAGCATTCCTCTTTAACATTCTAGAAACACCTAGAGCTAGTGCAACCGTTACTATAGCTGAAAGTCCCTCTGGAATAGCTGCAACCGCTAAACTTACCCCTGATAAAAACATATCATAAGCATTTTCTCCTCTGTAAATCCCAAGGAATGTTACAACTGTACAAATTGCAAGGCATAAAACCACTAGAATTTTACCTAGAGAATTTAGTCTTTCCTTTAAAGGTGATGGTTCGTCCTCAATTGAATGAAGCATATGCGCAATCTTACCCATTTCAGTATTCATTCCGGTACCATAAACCTTAGCTTTTCCTTTTCCCATGAGAACAATAGTCCCCATGAATATATTACCGTCTCCGTCATCAGGTTCCTTATGAACTCCAACTGACTCTCCTGTTAAAAGAGACTCATCAATCATTACGTTTGTTCCTTCAACTAAAATACTGTCAGCTGGAATTCTATCTCCACTTTCTAGTATTACTAAGTCTCCAGGAACTAAATAAATAGAATTAATAACTTCGATCTTTCCGTTTCTCATTACCTTAGCTGTAGGTGAAGACAGTTTCTTAAGTTGCTCTAAAGATTTTTCCGTCTTATACTCCTGAACAAAACCTAAAATTGCATTCATTATAACAATTATTAAAATTGTTATAGCATCTGCTTTATCGCCCATGACACCTGAAATTAAAGTTGCAACTATAAGTATCCATATTATTAAATCATTAAACTGACTTAAAAATATTTTGACTGGCGATACTCCCTTCTTCCCCTGTAGTTCATTCAATCCATACTCTTTGAGTCTATCTTCTATCTCCTGGGTTGATAGCCCTCTATACTCTTTTGCACCCACTTTTTCTCCCCCTTTTTTTAAAAAATTTAAACTTTATTGGGCCTATACATATCTTTCACTTAAATATATGTATGTATACACCATTATATGAAAAAATTAACTTTACATAAATCAAATAAACATTTAAAATACTAGATATATAATCACATATGAAAAAGGAAGGTATTAGATGAAAAATTCAGTATATATAACAGGACACAGAAATCCAGATTCAGACTCTATATGTGCAGCTATTGCCTATGCAGAGTTTAAAAATAAAACACAACGTATTAATGCAATTCCAATAAGACTTGGACCAATAAGCCCAGAAACTCAATTTATATTAGATTATTTCGGTGCTAAAGCTCCGCAGCTAGTTAAAACAGTAAAACAACAGGTAGTAGATCTTGAAATAGATAACGTAGCTCCTGTTTCTCCAGATGTATCTTTAAAAATGGCCTGGTCTATCATGAAGCAGAAGAATATTAAAACTTTGCCTGTCACTAATCTTAATGAGAAACTTGCAGGTATCGTATCAGTATCAAATATAGCTTCTAGCTACCTTGATATCTGGGATAACTACATACTTTCTAAAAGTAAAACTAAGCTAAGTAGTATCATTGAAACTTTATCAGGAAAGATAATATATCTGGCTAATGAAGATGTAATTTTAAAAGGTAAAGTCGTAGTTGCTATGATGGAACCAAACGACATGAATTTAATTGAAGCTGAAGATGTTGCTATCTGCGGTGACCGTGAAGTTGTACAAGAATTTGCTTTAAACAACAATATCAGAATGATGATTACTACTAATAACTCAGTTCCATCTGAGAAAATTATAGAGCTTGCAAAGGAAAAGGACTGTACAATAATTTCAACACCTTATGATTCCTTTACAACTGCTCGCTTAATACCTCAAAGCATACCTGTAAGTTACGTTATGACAAGAGATAATGTAGTAACCTTCTCTACAAATGATTTTATAGATGAAATTAAAGATGTAATGCTAGAAACTAGATACAGAAGCTATCCTGTTTTAGATGAGGATGGATCAGTTGTGGGAAGTATCTCTAGATATCACTTAATTTCACAACAGAAAAAGAATATTATTCTAGTAGACCACAATGAAAAAACTCAATCTGTAGATGGCTTAGATGATGCAAACATTCTTGAAATCATCGATCACCACAGACTTGGTGATATCCAAACTGGTCATCCTATCTACTTCAGAAATGAGCCTGTAGGAAGTAGTTCTACTATAATAGCTTCTATCTTCTTTGAAAATGGCATCAGACCTTCTAAAGCTGCTGCTGGACTTCTATGTGGAGCTATAATCTCTGACACTCTTCTTTTAACATCTCCAACAACTACACTAGTTGATGAGATAATTTTAAAAAGACTTGCTGAGATAGCTAACATTAACATAGATGATTTTGCAAATAAGCTATTTAAGGCTGGAACATCCCTTGAAGGAAAGACTCCTAAGGATCTTTTCTATCAAGACTTTAAAATATTTAACATCGGAGACCTTAAAGTAGGTGTATCTCAAACTACAACTACTTACATGGATGGATTACTACCATTTGTGGATGGCATAAGAAACTTAATGGAAGATAAAGTGGCTAAAGATGGCTTTGACCTTCTAATTCAAATGGCTACAGACATCTTCAAAAGCTCATCATTATTTATCGTTGCTGGTGAGCATAAAGAAGTATTCTGCAGAGCCTTTGATGTAACTTTAAAAGAAGATAACACAGTTTATATAGATGGAATGGTTTCAAGAAAGAAACAAATCATACCACCTCTAACTGAAACAGTTAACCAGATGAAATAAAAAAAGAGCTCGGGAATACCGAGCTTTTTTCTATTTCACAATTTTAAATTCTACATTAGATTAATAAGTGTTAAAAATATAATAAATGCCACCCCTGCTACTCCATAAATAATTGTGACTAAATCTTTTATGGCAATATCATCTATCTTACCTTGATATCCTCCATAGCTTCTTAAGTAGTGCACTACCTTTTTATTTTCAATATAATAGAAATTTACTGATTCAATATATGCGCCTAAAATATATATATTTAGAAGAGGCATATACATAAGATTTTGAAAAAACTCACCCTTAAAATCAATTTTCACAGTTTTATTTCTAAAAATATATACTATATATAGAAGCCCGCCCCCTATAATTGAAGGCACTATATATAATATATTTAGCAATTTTTCTCCAACTGGAAAATCTAACTCATCACTTAAATAATATAAAAGTCCATATGCAACGCAAGCCGCATTTCCAAAGGTCACAAGAATAATTAATGGCGCGATAAAGCTTCCGATAAAGGATTTACCTATGATAACTAGGGTATTATAAAAGAACTTTCTGGCGTCACTATTTTTACAGTTAATTCCCCTGCTAGTACCTGCTATTTCAAGGACTCCAAAGGCAACTAAAGCATTTACTATTTCACTTTCTGGAGCAATACATATCAATAAAGTAACTAATAAAATAATACCTATATAAGCTCCTTGCAAAATACTTTTACTCTTTATATTGCTCTCCAACCACCATTTAATTAATGATATAACTTCTCGCCTATTTACTCTAAAGAGTACAAGACTCGTTACCCCGCCTAATAAATATCCAACCCTCACCGTCCACCTCCACAGTAAATAATAATCAATATATTTATATGAACTTTTTCTCAATTAATGAACCATTAATTTACTTTAGCCTTCTACCACACATAGTACATGAATCATTTTGAAAAAACACTAGCTCTCCACATCTTCTATTGGGACACTCAATTAAAAAACTTGTACCACACTTCTCACATTTATCTAAAACAAATGTGTCCTTACCACACACTTGGCATTTTATAATAAGGTTCCTTCCACAACAACTACACACTACATCTTCTCTATTTACCTCTCTAAGGCATTCTGGACACCTAATAAGAAAAGGGTTCCTACTACCACATTTAGAGCAGAATTTAGAATTTGATGCAATAAATGTACAACAATGCATACATTTCTTCTTATCTGAAGCCATTTAACCACTCCTTAAAATATAAGAACAATATTTTCACTAATATATATATATTAAAGTCTGCATATAATAATTAACACTTTTCATAATTTATATAAAAACAGGCCCCTAATTTAACTTATAAATTAGGGGCCTTAAAATTTAACTATTGGCTCTCTATATTCTATTTTAAAGAAATGTTGGTGATTATATTTGGTGACTATATAATCATACAACTTGTTACCTCTTCTTTAACAAGTAACTTGCTATAAGTTACCACTTCTTCACTGAGTAACCATCTAAATCTTTTTCTATAATCTTTTCATATTGTGCTTTTATATCATAAATTTTGTTATAAATTTTATCGTACTTTATAATGCCTTCAACTTCATTTATTGGTAGCACATTTGGAGATGTACCTGAAATAAATAATCCATCTAATGTTTTTATTTCTTCATAGCTAATATTTTTTTCTTCTACAGTTAAATTAAGCTCTTCACAAGCTTTTATTATTTTATCTCTAGTGATTCCTAAAAGAACTCCCTCTGCTGGTGCTGTATAAACTGTATCTCCCTTAACCATGAAAATATTAGACTTACTTCCTTCTGTTACATATCCTTCATGGTTTATTAAAATAGCTTCAAAGGCTTCCTTCTCTGACATTTCCTTTGTAACCTTTTCTCTAAAGGATATATCTACTACCTTTGCATTTGGATTAGTTCTCTCTCCAAAATAAAGTATAGTTTTTACACCTTCATTATACATATCCTCTGTTGGATAATAAGCAATAACTGAGAACATAAATAAGTTACCCTCATTAACAACTATCTTTATGTTTCCATTTTGAACTCTATTTAGAGATATTAGTTGATTAACATATTTCTTTATAGTCTTTATGTCTACAGGACTATCAGCTTCAGCTAAAGCAATAGATTTTTCAAGTCTAAGAAGATGTTCCTTCAAAAATAGTGGTGTTCCATTAATAACTCTCAGAACCTCATAAATGCACTTTCCCTCAACCTTGTAGATATCCTGAAATTCCTCTGCAGTGTAAGCTTCATCATTTTTTATAAAATATTGAAAATATCCTTGAATACACTTTTCCATATCTATTTCCACCTCAAAACTTCTAATTCATGTTTCTTTTTATAATTAATTAAATACCCCTTACCAACTAACTTCAGTAGTGGCAAATCTGAAAGAGAATCTGAGAACATATAGGAGTTTTTAAAATCTACTTCTATATTATCCTTTTTAAGCTCTTCCATAAGCCGTTTAACCTTCTCCTCACCCTTACAGTTAACCCCTGTTACTATCGGTGTAAAAAGGCCATCATCCATCTTAAATTTAGTACCTATAACCTTATCAACTCCATCTATGTTATAAAATTCATTAACATAGAATTCCGGAGATGCAGAAATCAGATAAACCTTAAAGCCCTTAGCCTTAAAATCCTTTATAGCTTTAATTCCGTCTTCATATAATAGTGATGTAACATGTTCTCTATAATAATCTTTAACTATAGTTTTTAACTCTTCTTCCTTGGTACCTTTTAAAAATTTCAAGAATCTTTCCTTTGATTTTTGTGCATCAAAAACCTTTAATCCATAACCTATACCAGTGAGAATATGAGCTGGAATATATCTAATTAAGCTCTTATCACGCTTTAACATGTATTTATATAGTTCTATGGATGTCTCTTTTTTTGTTAGAGTATAATCTATATCAAATATCGCTAGTTTTTCCATTTTATATCCTACCTCAATTATTCATTATTAATTATTCATCCAATAAAAAATGCCGCTATTAAATAGCGGCTTTTTACATCTAATTAGTTATCACTATTTTCTTGAGCAATCATTTTTTCGTAGTATGCCCTTGCTGCATCGTACTCAGCGTCTTCTGGTACAACAAGCTCTCCTACTTCATCGTCTCCAACTACTTTAAATAAGTATATTGAACCGTCATCTGGATTTTGAACTAATGCATATTCGTTTTCTTCATATATGAATCCGTCTACAACTTCACATTGCATTACGTTTCCTTCTTCATCTTCTAACTCAACGAACATTGCTTCGTGCTCGTGATCTTCACATCCGCATCCACAATCATCATGATCATGTCCGTGGTCATGTCCTCCACAGCATTCATGTCCTTCTTCGTGGTTATGACCTCCACAACATCCTTGCTTATCTTCTTCACCGTGTCCTCCACAGCATCCTACTTTTTCTTTATTATCATCGTGTCCGCAACAATTACTTCCCATTACAATGACCTCCTTAATTAATTATCCTCTTAATTGTACCCTTTATTCGTAAATTTTAGAAGGGTTTTTATAATAAATTTTTGTTAATTAGAAAAAAAGCTGACATTAGTTACCTAATATCAGCTTTTCCTATCATTTCTTCACATATTAAAGGATATTTCGCCTTCTTTTTTAAAGAATATTTATTTCTTAGATATTTAGATTACTCTTGAATAGCAAGTTTTTTGTAACCAGCTAATCTATCCTTCGCATCTTTTTCAGTCTTAGCGAATAATTCTTCAGCTACTTCTGGGTACATTTTTGCAAGTGAAGCGTATCTAACTTCTCCAAGGATGAATTCTCTAAATGATTCAGTTGGCTCTTTAGAGTCTAGTGAGAATGGGTTCTTACCAGCATCTTTAAGCTCAGGGTTGAATCTGTATAATCCCCAGTATCCGCAAGCAACAGCTCTCTTAGATTCTAATTGAGTACCGCTCATTCCACCTTTAATTCCGTGGCTGATACATGGAGCGTAAGCGATGATTAGAGATGGTCCGTTGTATGCTTCTGCTTCTTTTATAGCTTTAAGAGTTTGATTTTGGTCAGCTCCCATAGCTATTTGAGCAACATATACATAACCATAGCTCATTGCCATCATTCCTAGGTCTTTCTTCTTAGTTCTCTTTCCTGAAGCTGCAAATTTAGCTATAGCTGCAGTTGGAGTAGATTTAGAAGCTTGACCACCTGTGTTTGAGTAAATCTCTGTATCAAATACAAATATATTTACATTTTCTCCTGATGCTAGAACAGCGTCAACTCCACCGTATCCGATGTCGTATGCCCAACCGTCTCCACCGAAGATCCATTGAGATTTCTTAACAAAGTGATCTTTGTTTTTGTATAATTCTTGCATAGCTTCGCAGCAATCTTTGTTAGCTTCGATTAATGGAAGAACTTTTCTTGAAGCAGCTTTTGAACCTTCTGCGTCATCTTTATTTTCTACCCATTCAGTTAAAGCAGCTTTTAATTCTTCATTTGAAGTTTTTGCAACTACTTCTTTAACTAAATCAGTTAATTTATCTCTTAATTGGTTAGCTCCTAAGAACATTCCTAGTCCGAACTCAGCGTTGTCCTCGAATAATGAGTTAGCCCATGCTGGCCCTTTTCCTTCTTGGTTCTTAGTGTATGGAGTTGCAGGAGCACTTCCTCCCCAGATTGATGAACATCCAGTAGCGTTTGCTATCATCATTCTATCTCCGTATAATTGAGTTATAAGCTTAGCATATGGAGTTTCTCCACATCCAGCACAAGCTCCTGAGAACTCGAATAATGGAGTTTCAAATTGGCTACCTTTAACTGAAGCTGTTCCCATTGGGTTAGCAGTCTTAGGCATTTTAGCAGTGAACTCCCAAACTTCTTTTTGTGCTTCTTGAGTGTCTGCTGGTTTCATAACTAAAGCTTTTTCCTTAGCTGGGCAAACTTGTGCACAGTTTCCGCATCCAGTACAGTCTGCTGGTGATACTGACATAGTGAATTTTAAGCCTTGGAATGCTTTTCCACCCTTAGCATCTACTATTTTAGCAGCATCTGGAGCTCCAGCGAATTCTTCTTCAGTTCCAACGTATGGTCTTATTGTAGCGTGTGGGCAAACATAAGCACATTGGTTACATTGGATACAGTGTTCTGGAATCCACTCTGGAATGTTAACTCCTATACATCTCTTCTCGTAAGCAGCAGTTCCAGCATCAAATGTACCGTCTTCTCTGCCTTCGAAAGCACTTACAGGAAGTGTATTTCCTTCTTGTCTGTTCATTACTTCAACAATATCAGTGATGAACGCTGGCTTTTCAACAGTTGCTTTCACTTCGTCTACAGCATCTTTCCATGTAGCTGGAACTTCAACTTTAACTAGTGCATTTACACCTGCATCTATAGCATCGTGGTTCATCTTAACAACTTTTTCACCTTTTTTACCGTAAGAAGTTACAACAGCTTCTTTTAAGTAAGCTATAGCTTCGTCTACTGGTATGATTTCAGCTAGTTTGAAGAATGCAGCTTGACATATCATGTTGATTCTTCCGCCTAGTCCGATTTCTTGAGCAAGTTTTACAGCGTTAAGAGTGTAGAAGTTGATGTTATGCTCAGCAATATATCTCTTCATTGAAGCTGGTAAGTTTCTCTCTAAACCATCTGCATCCCAGATAGTGCTTAATAAGAAAGTACCGCCATCTTTAATTCCAGCTAATACGTTATAAGTGTTAACGTAAGATTGGTTGTGACATCCAATGTAGTTAGCTTGGTTGATTAGGTATGGAGATTTTATAGCCTTCTTACCAAATCTTAAGTGAGACATTGTTACTCCACCTGATTTTTTAGAGTCATAGTCAAAATATGCTTGAGCATACATGTCTGTATGGTCTCCTATGATTTTGATTGCGCTCTTGTTAGCTCCAACAGTACCGTCAGATCCTAATCCCCAGAATTTACACTCAACAGTTCCTTCAGTTGCAGTTGATATGTTTCTAGTTACTTCTAAAGAAGTGTTAGTTACGTCATCAACGATAGCTAAAGTAAATCCGTTTTTAGGCTCTTCTTCTTTTAATTGATCGAATACAGTTACGATGTGAGATGGAGTAGTATCTTTTGATCCTAGTCCGTATCTTCCACCTACGATAACTGGTCTTTCAGCTTTGTCATAGAATGCGTTTCTGATATCTTGGTATAATGGCTCTCCAGCTGATCCTGGTTCTTTAGTTCTGTCAAGTACAGCAATTTTCTTAACTGTAGTTGGCATATGCTTGAAGAAGTGATCTAAAGAGAATGGTCTGAATAAGTGAACTTTTAATAGACCAACTTTTTCTCCTTGAGCTGTTAAGTAATCTATAGTCTCTTCAACAACGTCACAGATAGATCCCATAGCAACTATTATTCTATCAGCATCTGGTGCTCCATAGTAGTTGAATGTGTGGTAATCAGTTCCGATTTCTTTGTTGATCATTTCCATGTACTTCTCTACAACGTTTGGTAACGCATTGTAGAATGGGTTAGCTGCTTCTCTAGCTTGGAAGTATACATCTGGGTTTTGAGCAGTTCCTTTAGTTACTGGATGCTCTGGGCTTAAAGCGTTATTTCTGTAAGCTTGTACAGCATCTTTGTTTAGGAATTTTCCTAAAGTTTCATAATCCCAAGTTTGGATTTTTTGAATTTCGTGAGAAGTTCTAAATCCATCAAAGAAGTGTAGGAATGGAACCTTACCTTCGATTGCAGCTAAGTGAGCTACTGGAGCTAAGTCCATAACTTCTTGTACACTGTTTGTTGCAAGTAAAGCAAATCCAGTTTGTCTAGCTGCCATAACGTCTTGGTGGTCACCAAATATTGATAAAGCTTGTGCTGCTAATGCTCTAGCACTTACATGTAGAACTGCTGGTAGTAATTGTCCAGCCATTTTGTACATGTTTGGTATCATAAGTAATAATCCTTGTGATGCAGTGAATGTAGTAGTTAACGCACCTGCTTGTAAAGATCCGTGAACTGCTCCAGCTGCTCCTGCTTCTGATTGCATTTCAACTAGCTTAAGTTTTTGTCCGAAAATGTTTTTTCTTCCTTGTGCTGCCCAATCATCACAGTGTTCAGCCATAGGTGATGATGGTGTTATTGGGAATATAGCTGCTACGTCAGTATAGGCATACGCAACGTGAGCTGCAGCTGTATTTCCATCCATGGTTTTCATTTTTCTCATTTTAGCAACCCTCTTTCTTTTATAAATATTCAATTCAGTAAACCCAAACCTTTCCTAAAACTAATACAGTTATTTTAAAAATGTATAACAGATATTACAGTTACGCAAAAGCTACCATGAATTTACACGAATTCAAATCTTATATCTCGGCCTTTTTAATAATTTTCTTTAACATATAGGTTATGTAAATGGCCTCATTTATAAATTATACTCTAATTTTTCTAAAATTCAACCCTTAAACATAACATACTTTGTGAATGTTTTAATTATTCTCCGAATTAAATTCTTGTAAATGCTCAGCTGTAATAGCATCATAACCATTCTGTACTAATTTTTTATTAAAAACTTCTATATTTTCTTCTTCTCCATGAACAAGAAATATCTTTTTAGGTCTTTCAACCATACTTTCCACCCACTGAAGTAATCCTTCTTTATCTGCATGACAAGAAAGCCCACCAATATAGTGCACTTTAGCCTTAACTTCCACTGGGTCTCCTAAAATTTTAAGTTGCTTTTCTCCCTTTAAAAGTTTGCTTCCTATGCTTGCACTGCCTTGATAAGAAGTTATAATAATCCCACACTCTTCTCTAGATAAATTATTTTTTAAGTGATTTGCAACTCTTCCCCCCTGATGAAGTCCACCTGCAACAATAATAATTGCTCTGGACTTAACTTTTTGTACTTCCTCTCTCTCTTCTGAAGTATTTACAAAATGAAGCCCCTTAAAACTTAGAGGATCATCTCCTTTAGCAATAAGTTTCTTTGATTCTCCATCAAAATAATCTTCATACTTCTTAAATATTTCTGTAAGTGAAGCCGCTAATGGACTATCAATATACACAAAGCAATTTGAAAGTTCACCTTCTTCTATAAACTTATTAAGCATATAAATAACTTCTTGAGTTCTTCCTAGAGAGAAACATGGAATTATAAGATTCCCTCCATTTTCCATAGTTGTTCTTGCAATATTTAAAAATTCTGGATATACATCCTTCTCTTCATGGGTTTTATTACCATAAGTACTTTCCATAATTAAATAGTCAGCATTTACAACACAATGTGGATCCTTTAAAATATCCTTGTTTTTATTTCCTATATCTCCTGAAAATACAATTTTTGTTGAATCTCCGTCAATGTTGTTGACTAAAATTTCACAAATAGCAGAACCTAAAATATGTCCTGCATCCCTAAAAGTAACCCTAATACTTTCTGTAAGCTCTATAATCTCGTTGTAATCGTAGCCATTAAAATGATTTAATACTTCCTCTACATCCTTTAATTCATAAAGCGCTTGAAGTGGTTCCATATCTTTTTTCTGTCTTTCTAGATTTTCAAAGTAAGTATCCTCACCTTGAATTTTCGCAGCATCTTTAAGCAAATATTCACTCAAATCAACTGTAGGTTTTGTACAAATAATCTTCCCACGAAACCCTCTTTTAAAAAGCAACGGAATTCTACCGCTATGGTCCACATGGCTATGAGAAAGAATCACAAAATCAATATCCTCAGGTTCAAAATCAAAAACTTCATTATCATACTCATCACTATCATGACTTTGAAATAACCCACAATCTAGAAGAATTTTAGTATCATTAATGGTAAGCAAATGACAAGATCCAGTAACACACTTTGTAGCACCTAAAAATTTTATCTTCAAAAGAACTTACCTCCAAATTTATATTTATACTTAACTTTGCTTTTTATTCCAATTTAATTTCATACTTTTATAGTATTTGCATGATTTAGTTTTTTATTGCTGGTTTTATTATTATATATTTCTCTCTAATGTCTATCTAGAAGAAATGTTGGTGGCTATAATTCTAAACTTAATATATAATTCCAAATAAAAAAGGACCGCCTCAGCAGTCCTATAAATATTATTCATTATTACCTATTCATTATTCATTAAAGTTGCTTTGCAATTTTCTATGATATAGCTCTTAGTTCTTTAAGTTTAGCTTCTACACCTCTTAAAACCCTATGCTTGTCCTCATTATTGTTAACTACATCTATTACATCCATGTCTATTACGAAAACTTCACTTGCATCATAGTGATTCATTACCCAGTTATCGTAATCCTTCCATATACATCTATAGTATTCAACTAAAGCTTCATCTAATTCGTAGTCTCTTCCTCTTTTTTTGATTCTATCAATAACTGTGTCAAAAGATCCCTTTAAATAAATCATCAAATCAGGTGATTTCTTTGGAAGTTCTTTAAGTTCTTCCATCATATTATCCGCTAAATTTTCATATACTTCCATCTCTAAGGCCGATATTCTTCCAAGCTCCATGTTTTTTCTAGCAAAATACCAATCTTCATATATAGATCTATCTAATACGTTATTATCGTTAACGAGCGCCTGCTTTATGCTCTTAAATCTAGTGTCTAAAAACCATAGCTGAAGTAAAAAAGGATATCTCTTAGCTTGTATCTCTTCCTCGCTAGCTGTATAAAATAGTGGTAATATCTTATTATCTTCTACAGACTCATAAAATACCTCACTTCCAAAATGCTCTCCTAAAACCTTGGAAACACTGGTTTTCCCTAAGCCTATCATTCCACCTACTACTAACAACATTACTCACCTCTCCCTCCGCATCTTTTGTAATTTAGAAATTCCTTTAGAATCTCATCCATCATTCTCAATCCTCAATTTAAAATCTTACTTATCAATTTAATTTTAAAATCTTAATTATAAATTCTAAATTTTAAAATAAAGTCCTAATTCGCAAAGAAATCGCCTTACGGCGATTTCCTAAATTTATCATTTTTTATTTCTGTAACAATATTATCATATTATCTTTTAATTTTACAATCCTCTATAAGCTTGATTATATTGCCTAGACTATCTCTTTCCTTGCTTTTGCTCATGTTTTGTGTATATGTCTCTCCATTCACACTTAGTTCATTTATTTTTTCTATGAGACTTAGTGGATTAAGATTTTCCTCTTCTATAACCATACTGTAGCCTGATTTCTTAAAGGAATTAGCATTAAGTATTTGGTCTCCTCTACTTGCTTTAGCTGAAAGAGGAATTAATATATTAAGCTTCTTAAGTGCAAGAAGTTCATAAATTGTATTTGATCCCGCTCTAGAAATAACTACATCTGCTAATTGCATTAAGTCTGCAAGCTCATTCTTTATATATTCAAATTGAACATAACCTTCAGTTAAATTATAGTTTCTATCTAAATTTCCTTTTCCACATAAATGAATAACATTATATGTTTTAAGTAATTCATCTAAAGACTCTCTAATGCAGCTATTTATTATTCTTGAACCTTGACTTCCACCAGTAACTAAAATAACTGGCTTACTATTTTTAAAGGCACAGAATTCTCTTGCTTTAATTTTACTTCCCTTAAATAACTCTTCTCTAATTGGTGATCCTGTAAGAACTGCCTTCTTCTTATTAACATGCTGTAATGCTTCTTCAAAAGTTACACAAATTCTTGTTGCATATGGCATGGCTAATTTATTGGCAAGTCCTGGAGTTATATCTGATTCATGAATTATTATTGGAATTTTATTAAAGTAAGCTCCCATAACTACTGGAACGGAAACAAATCCACCCTTAGAAAATAGTATGTCTGGCTTTTCCTTTTTTAGAATAGCTTTTGCATCAAAAACGCCTTTCATCACTTTAAAAGGATCTGTAAAATTTTTAACATCAAAATACCTTCTAAGCTTTCCACTAGATATTGTATGGTATTTAATGCCCTCCGCTTCTATAAGCTTTCTTTCAATACCATTTTCAGTCCCCATATACTGAATTTCATACCCAAGTTCTTTAAGCTTTGGCATAAGCGCGATGTTTGGAGTAACATGTCCTGCTGTTCCTCCACCTGTCATGATAATTTTCTTGTTACCCAATTTAAAAATCCTCCTAAATTAATATAGTAAAAAAATTTAACCTGACCTCAATTAATAATCTTAAGATTTCTTACTATAAACATTTATATCATACTAGCTATATTATGCTTCTTATTAAGTTATGCCACATCTAAGTTCAAATGTAAATATAAAAAGCAATATTTCTCAAAATACAATAAAAACATTTTAAATTTTTTTAGTTTAATTCATTTTTTTAATAAGATTTAATAATATTTTAACATAAATTATGGAATCATTTTATAAACCTTGCCAACCTTGGTACAACTTCTCTTAAATAATATATTTATATCCGGGTACAATACTATTATCTAAACAAAGGAGGTGAAACATAAATGGAAAACAACAATAGTTCAAACAATCCTGTAGTACCAGAAGCAAAAGCTGGACTAAACAAATTTAAAATGGAAGCTGCACAAGAAGTTGGAGT
>DALZNT010000014.1:0-49874 GCA_032005505.1 Clostridium sp.
GTGATAATTATTATTAATAAATAAGTAGAGTAATAGACAAGGATTAAAGAATAACTTATATTAATGAGGGAACCAAATTGTAGATATTATAAAATTAACTATAAAAAGAAATACTAAAGATAAAAATTAGGTTAGATAAGAACTATGCTTGATTTAAGAAAGGAAACATAATGATAAATAAACTTAAAGAATTAATTATAGATGATAAATATTCTATTGGAAGTTACGGAATAGAAAGGGAGGCATTAAGAGTAGATAGGGGGGGCACGCTATCATTTAAACCTCATCCAAAGAGTCTAGGGAATAAGTCAGAGAATCCATATATAACTACTGATTTCTCAGAGAGCCAAGTTGAGGTTATAACGCCAGCGTTTGAAAGTGTAGAAGAAACATTTAAGTTTGTAAATGACCTTTATGATGTTGTAGCTACAGAGATTGAGGATGAATATCTTTGGCCGCAATCAATGCCATGTGTAGTTCCAGAAGATAAAGAAATTCCAGTAGCGGAATTTGGAGATGGAGCTAGTGTTACAGAAGCAGAAGAATATAGAAAAAAACTTATGGATAAATATGGTGGAAAGAAGCAGCTTATTTCAGGAATTCACTACAACTTTTCATTTTCAGAGGAAATAATTAAAGGATTATATGCTGATGTTTGTAACGAAGTAAGCTACAAGACTTTTAAAGATAGCATATATCTAAAAGTTACAAGAAATTATCTTCGTTATAGGTGGCTTCTTGTATATTTACTTGGAAGCACTACAACTCTTCACAAAAGCTATATAGATGAGTGCGAATGTACAAAGTGCTTTAAGGAAGTAGTAGTAGATAGTTTTGTTCAAGAAGGTGGTATATCGTATAGAAATGGTGAATGTGGATATAGAAATCTAGTAGATTTATTTCCAGACTACAATACAGTTGAAGGCTATGTGAAAAGTTTAAGAGGTTTTATTAAAGATGAATTAATAGAGAGTCATAAGGAGCTTTACAGTCAAATTAGATTAAAACCTAGAGATGTTAAGAATTTTTTCAACTCACTATTAGAAGATGGAATTAAGTACTTAGAATATAGAACTATTGATGTTAATCCTTTTGAAAAGGGTGGAATAGCTTTGATGGATTTAGAGTTTTTAGAGGTGTTTAATATTTTTCTACTTACTAAAGATGAAAGTGACTATAGAATATGGCAAGAAGAAGCACTAGAAAATCAAGATCACATTGCTAAATTCGGCAAGAAAGAAATTAAACTTAGGAAAGATGGGCAATATATATCTAAGGTACAATGGGGACTTGAAATACTAGAGGAAATAAGAGGAATTAGTGAAGCTCTTGAATTAGATAAAGAAGGTTGCATAGATATCATGATAGCTAAAATTAAAGATTCTAAGTTAACCTATTCATATAGAATTGAAGAGCAGGTTAAGGCCAAGGGATATTTAAGTGTATACATGGAACTAGCTGAAAAATATAAATCAGAAGCTTATGAAGATATTAATAATAGTGATATATATAAGGAGCTTGAAGGGTGGCTTAAATAGTAAATATATAATTAAAATATAAATTAGAACAAGGTAAATAAGATAAGAGTAATAAAGTCTTATCTTATTTACTTATTATAAGTCAAATAAGTAATTTGATGAATAAATTAAAAGCCTAAGGAATATAGTAAATTGATAGCAAAAGGAGAAAGGTATAAAAATCTATAGGAATGAAAAGAAGGATGGTGAGCATTATGAAATATGAAAAGATTAATTTAACTTATGGGTATAGTGAATTAGAACCATATATAGATGCTATAACTGTTGAAACACACTACTCAAAGCATCTTCAAACATATGTTAATAATTTGAATAAAATATTAGAAGACTACGAATCTTATACTTGTGGAAAGACTATGGAAGACATATTAAAAAATACTGAAAATATACCTGAGGCTATTAGACAAGGTGTTATTAATAATGGAGGAGGAGTTGTAAATCACAATTTTTATTTTTCAATTTTAACACCGCATGGTAAGGCGAAACCAGAAGGAATACTTATGAATCATATAGATGAGGAGCTTGGCGGATTTGAAAAGATGAAGGAGTTAGTTTCTAATGGAGCAATAGGAAAGTTTGGTTCAGGATGGAGCTGGCTTGTTCTAAATGACCATGGAGACTTAGAGGTAATCACAACTTCAAATCAAGATTCACCTCTTTCATTAGGCAAAATACCACTACTAACAATTGATGTATGGGAGCATGCTTATTATTTGAAATATAAAAATTTAAGAGCAGAGTATGTTAAAAACATATGGAACCTCTTTGATTGGGATAAGATTGAAGAAATATATGAAAAGTATAGAATTAAATAATAGATAATAGATAATAGATAATAAATAGTAAATCAGTAAGCGAGTTTGAGTAATCGGGCTCGCTTTTTATATCTTAAGAAAATCGTAAGATTTATTTTTTAAAATAGCTATTGTGCATCACACAGTACTATGCTATCATTAATTTATGGGTACTGTGTTAAACATAGTACTCTAAAAATAAACAACCTACTATGTTTTACATAGTAACTTAAAATTGAATGAATCATATGGAATTATTTTTTTAGAAGGTTATGTGCAATGCATAGTAGTTTCTAAAAAATTTTAAGGAACTATTGTGTATGGCATAGTATATAAATAAAACTTAAAAAGGAGGTTTTACCATGAGCACACAACTTAGGAAGGGTGTAATTGAGATATGTGTACTAGCTCTTATAAATGATAATGATATGTATGGCTATGAAATTGTGGAGAAAATTTCAATAGTAATGTCTGTTAAGGAAAGTACTATTTATCCATTACTAAGAAGACTAACAGCAGAAGGTAACTTTGAGACTTATATGGTTAAGTCAGAAGGTGGCCCAGATAGAAAATATTATAGAATAACAGAGTATGGAAAAAATAACTTGAAGACACTTGTTAATGAATGGGATGAATTTGTTAGGGATGTAAACATAATTCTAGAGGGATATAGAAAGGAGAGGAAAGAGAATGAATAAAAATGATTTTTTAGAAATACTAAGAGATTACCTTAAGGGTACATTTAGTGAGCTTGAGATAAATGATATTTTAAGAGATTATGAAGAGTTCTTTTTAAATGGAGAGCTTCAAGGCAAAAGTGATGAGGAGATTATAAAGGGGTTAGGATCTCCGAAGAGCATAGCAAAGGAATTAACTGAAGAGATGAAGGGTCAGAGTGCTGGTCCAGAAAAAAACAACAGTGAAATAAAGGATAAAGTTAATAAGGAAGCTAAAAGAGTCTGGAAGAATGTAAAAATCACAGGAAGAAAAGCTGGAAATAAGACTAAAGAGTTTTTAGATTCAAACTCAGTAATTAATGGAAGTGTTTCTTCAGCAGGAATAAAGTTAATTATAGCACTTATAACTTGTTTACTAATTATACCAGCTATACCTATAGTTTTTACAATGTTAGGTATACTCCTTTCATTAATAGGGATGTCAATTGCAAACTTTATTGGATATCTAGGAGCAGCTATATTATGTGGTGTGAATTTATCTATGGGAGTCTTTGGATTCTTTGCATGTATTGCATGGACCGGATTTACAATCTTAGGATGGGTGCTGTATTCTTTAGCGTATAAGGGTTTAAAGTATCTTGTAGTTACGTACATTTCTTGGGTTAGAACTAGAAAGATGTATGTTAGAGTTAAGGATCAACAAGATCAATCTATAAGTAATGATGATAATATCAATGAAGAAAATATGGAAGTTCCAGTAATTGAAGAAGAAATTGTTGAAACTACTGAAGTGGTAGATATGAACAGTGAAGAGAATACTTTAGTTGAACCTTTTGTCACAGAAGAAATAAATGAAAGTTTAGAAGAAAATGATGAAGACAATAAGGAGGGAAGAAGCCATGATGAGTAAAGCAAAAAAAGCTCTTATTACAGCATCAGTGTTTCTTGCAATAGGAATTACAGGTTCTATAATTAGTGGATTCTATATGGTTCCTAAGGTTGCAAGTGAAGTCTATAGAGTTCAAAGGGAAATTAGAAATGCGGCTCCAATAGAAAGAGAAGTTTTCACAACCGGTGAGGAAATTACTTCAATTAATATAACAGCTTTAGAGTACAAAGGTTTTGATGTAGAGATAAGACCTTCTACTGATGCTAATACAAAAATTAAAGTGTACGAATATCTTGATGGAGATATTCAGGTAGTAACAAGTTATGATGCTACTGAAAAGAAACTTGTAGTAACTGGAGAGAGAACTCTTTATAATATATTAGATGCTGACAACATGAAGGGGCTATTTGAAAGAGGTTATAATGTGGTACTTTATACATTAATGGAGGAGTCTAATAGAACGAATCAAATTGTTATCGAGGTTCCATCAGGAGTGGATATAAATTTTGACGGAAATTACTATAATAATTTAACAATAACAGATAATGCAGTTCTAAAGGATAATCTTACTTATTTATGCTCAAATGGCTATGTAAATCTTCCATTAAATAATACTCTTAAAAATATTGATATAAGAAGCAATGGTTATCTAGAGATGGATTTAAGAGAGTTTATTAATGCAGATAAGGTTAATTTAGAAGGGAATAGTATATCTATTGAGTCAAGAGGTTATGCAAGAGAATATGCTAGTGTAGAAAGACTACCAGAAAGCGTAAATATTTATGGAAATCATGTAGATATTGAATCATATATGCCAATTGGAAAGAATGTTATCATAACTGGTGATGATGTGGACTATGAAAGTAATTTTGAAGCTTATCCTATGAATGTACAATTAAGAGGTAGATCAGGAGCAAATTGTTACTACTATGGGAGTGGTATAGAAAGTAACTTCGGTGGAGACAGAGTACAAGAAAGTTATGAAGGAATTATAGGTAACGGGCAAACTTCTGATTATAACTTATCTATAAATAGGTATCATTATTGTGAACTTAGTAATGCTACATCAGCAGAGATAGAGTCTGATTTACGTTAAAATAATTTAATAAGAGGTTATGAAAATACCCTATAGAATGTATTGTGAATATATTCTATAGGGTATTTTTATGATAAATGAGGTTAATTGTATTATATGACTAAATTGTAAGATTGAATGTAGATTTGTAAGACAAGATTTATGGTAGAGGTATACATAATTATATATAATAGTAAATGTAAAGAGAAGCAAATAACCAGTTGAAGGGGAGAATATATATGGAAATTTTAAAAGTAGAAAATTTAAAAAAATATTATGGAAAAGGGGAAAGTGAAGTTCGTGCTCTTGATGGAGTAAGTTTTACTGTAAATAAGGGGGAGTTTGTTGCTATAATAGGTGCTTCTGGATCTGGAAAGTCTACACTCCTTCACTTAATTGGAGGTTTAGATAAGCCAACATCAGGAAGTGTTACAATAAATGATACCGATATATATAAGCAAAATGAAAATAGTCTTAGTATTTTTAGAAGAAGAAACATAGGATTCATATTTCAATTCTTTAATCTAATGCCCATTCTTAATGTAGAAGAGAATATATCATTACCAGCACTTTTAGATAATGAAAAGGTCGATAAAAAGTATTTGAATGAAATTATGGCAATGATAGGTTTGCAGGATAGAAAGAAACATATACCTTCAGAGCTTTCAGGTGGGCAGCAGCAAAGAGTTTCTATAGCAAGAGCACTTATAAATAAACCTTCTATAGTTTTAGCAGATGAGCCAACAGGAAATCTTGATAGTAAGAGTTCTAAGGAGGTAGTGGAACTTTTAAAGGCTACTGCTAAAAAGTACAATCAAACTCTTATACTTATAACTCATGACAGTAGAATAGCTGAGCAGGCAGATAGAATCATAACACTAAATGATGGAAAAATAAAAAGTGATGTAAAGTTAGCATAGGGGAGAGCATAATGATTAATAGTTATAAAGCTCTAAGCAGCAGATATTTAAAAAGTAATAAAAAGAGAACTATATTAACGATAATAGGAATTATATTATCAGTAGCTCTAATAACATCCATATGTACCTTTATATTAACAGTTCAAAATTCCATGATTGAAAATGAAAAGAAAAATACTGGAGCTTTTCATGTGGGGCTAGTAGGTATAAGTGAGAGTGACCTTAGTAAAGTTGAGGTTAATCCAAGAGTAGAAAGTGTAGGGGTTTTTAAAGGTGCTGAACCAGTTCCTTTTATTAATAATAAGAGCATTCAGCTTAACTATTTAAATGAAGCTAGTTTTGATTTAATGAATGTAACATTAGAAGAAGGACAGATACCTAAAAAGGAAAATGAAATTGTTATTGAAAGATGGATTCTTAAATATTTTGAGGACGGAGTTAAAGTAGGGGATTCAGTTAAGATTTCAGATACAAGTGGCAATCTAGAAACCTATATTTTAGTAGGAATAGTAAAGGACAATTGGAGCTCTCAAAGTGAAGGAGTAGCAAGGGCTTATATTTCTGAGGATGTAACTAGTCTTGAGGGCGAAGGCATTACGGCACTAGTTGAGATAAAAGAAAATGCAGATAAGTGGCAGGTTATTAATGAAATGAAGGAAGCTATTGATTCCGGTGTGGAGATAAGTCCTAATGAGGAATTATTAAGGCTTACAGGAGAATCTATAGATTCAGTAATAAATGAATCTATATTTATGGTAGTATTCATTGTAATTTCCATTGTTGTTTTAGCCACTGTAGTGGTTATTTATAATGCATTTCAAATTAGCATCGCGGAAAGAATGAAGCAGTTTGGACTTTTAAGGGCAATTGGAACTACAAAAAAGCAAATTATTAATCTAGTTTTAAGGGAAGCTACATTAATGATATTAATAGGTATTCCCCTTGGAATATTCTTTGGAATAATTGCAGTTTATTGTATAGCCTTTGTCTTTAGTAAATTATCTTCAGTGGGAGAGTTTTCAAACTTAAAGGTTATAATATCTCCAATTGCAATATTATTGAGTGGAGGAGTTGGAGCAGCATCAATATATGTTTCAGCATATCTTCCAGCTAGAGCAGCAGGGAAAACTTCACCTTTAGTAGCTATAAGCTCTCAAGCGCTCATAAAGAAAGAAAAGAGAAGCATGGCTGGTTTGTTATTAGGAAGATTTCTTAAGATAGATATGGCTATGGCTCTAAAGAATGTAAAAAGAAATAGAAAAAGATTCTATATAACCGTGTTTTCAATGGCTATAAGTGTAACTCTATTTGTCACTTTTACCTCCTTTGCTAAGTTTTCTACTAATTTTGCAGATGAAATAACAGAGGTAGATAATAAAGATTTTTATGTATCTATCGATTATAGCTATGAGGATGTTAGAGAGATTGATAATGATATAATTGAGTTAGTAAGAAATATACCTAATGTAGACAAAGTTTATTTGAATCGTAATTATATTCAAAGTAAGTCTATTTCTGATAAAAAGGATATACCTAAAGAGGTTATAGAGTGGGATGAATATAATAGACAAAATAATGGAAGTGAAGGATTTTCTAGAATATATTTAGAAGGCGAAGAGAAAATTTTAATAAATACATTTATTACTACATATGAGGACAGTATGCTTTCGGAAGCTAAAAAATATATTAAGGAAGGCAGCATCGATAATCTTAAAGATGATGAAGTTATAATAGTTAGAAATACAAGATTCTTGGGAGAAAGAACTCTAATTTCACCTATTATAAATTTAAAGGTTGGAGATGAGATTATCCTTGATATGAATTATTATAATGAAGAAAAGTTTGAAAATTGGGGAGACGTACAAAACTATAAAAATGACGATGTTAAAAAGGTTAAAGTGGCAGCTATAGTAGATGTGGAGCCATTTAGTGGAGATGAGAATTATGAGTCATTAAGTATTATAGCTAGTGAAAAAACAGCACAGAGCTTAATTGAAGGTAATAAGCATCTTGAAGATCAATATGGAGTTAATAATTTAGATATAAGACTTACCGATGATAAATATGCAGATGAGGTAGATGAAGCTTTAAGAAACCTTGAAAATACTACACCTGGTATTATGTACTACAATAGGATTCAATCAGCTAAAGAAGAGAAGGCACAGAAACTTCAAATGATGATTCTTCTGATGGGATTCACCATAGTTGTAAGTTTAATAAGTGCGGTAAATATAATAAATACAGTTACAACTAATATTCTGCTTAGGAAGAAGGAACTATCAGCTTTAAAGGCTATCGGAATGACTAAAAAGCAGATGAGAAGAATGATAACCTTTGAAGGTGTATTATTTGGAATTTATGGTGGTGTTATAGGTTCTATTCTTGGAACTGGATTATCATATATGCTTTATGACCCAATGAATAGCCTTAGACATTTTGCATTTTCACTTCCATGGGAAAGTATTATTATAGCTATGGTTGCGGTAGTTGTTATGGGATATGTTTCAGCCTTAATTCCTCTAAGAAGACTTAAAAAAGAAAATATAATTGAAGGAATAAGAGGAGAATAATAAAAAATAGTGTTAATGGGCCTAGAGATACATTCTCTAGGCTTTTAACTATATATACTTCTTAGAAGATAAATAATGTTGTATAATTTTAGTAATACTACTACAAAAAGTAAGTTTTGGAGGATGAATATGAATAAAATTTTATTAGTTGAGGATGATGAAGCTCTGTCAATAGGCGTTGAATATACACTAAGAGAAGAAGGATATGATGTGCACAGAGCTGGGACTATAAAGGATGCAAAAATTAAAATTAACAGTGATAAATTTGAATTAATACTTTTAGATATAAATTTACCTGATGGAAGTGGATATGATCTTTGTACATATATTAAGGATAAGGGAGATATCCCAATAATTTTTTTAACTGCCTTAGATGAAGAAGTAAATGTAATTTTAGGTCTTGATATTGGTGGAGACGATTATATAACTAAACCTTTTAGAGTAAGGGAGCTACTTTCAAGAATAAGAGTTGTTTTAAGAAGAACCATTAAAGCTGAAAGTAATAATGGAATTATAAAGAGTGGAGATATAGCAATTAATACATCTATGGTAGAGGTTACAAAGAAAGAAGAAAAGTTATCTTTAACAGCTAAGGAATATAAATTACTTTTAACTTTTGTAAAAAATCCAGAAAATCTTTTAAGTAAAGAATTAATTTTAAATGAGATTTTTGATGATGAGGGAGCTTTTGTTGAGGATAATACTCTTTCAGTCTATATAAAAAGACTTAGAGAAAAAATTGAGGATAATCCATCAAAGCCAGAATATATCATAACAAAGAGGGGATTAGGATACATTTGGCCAAAGGAAGTTAGATAAAAACTCATTTAAAGTAGATGAAATAGGAGAAATACTATGAGAAATATGATAAATCCAGAGGTGAAGAGAAGCTCTGCCATAGTTTTAATTTTAGTTATTATTTTTATGATTGTAATAAATATAGGACTAAATCTTAGTTTTAATAGCATCAAGAATAGCTATATTGATGGACGTGCAGCTCTAATAGGTGAGCTTTCAGATAAATATCCAGAACTTGAAGGAGAATTAGTTGAAGTAGCATTTAAAGAACCTAAGGCTGAAGTTATTAATAGAGGAAATGAAATCTTAAATGATTATGGTTATGGTGAAACTTTAGAGTTTAGATTTATAAATACTATAAATGAATCCTTTAGGGAAAGTAGATTTATATTTATGATTATGATTATGAGTTTTGGAGTTGCAATTATGGGGATAAATTATTTTCAGTATGAAATTATTTATTCAAGAGTAAGAAATCTTACTAAAGCCTCTAAGCATATATTAGAAGGAAACTATGAAATGAATATCTATGAGGAAAAGGAAGGTGACTTTGCGAAGCTTTCCTATGGTTTTAAAAATATGATAGGTATCATACAAAGTCAGATGATAGACTTAAATAAGGAAAAAGATTTCCTTGTAAATCTTCTTTCAGATATATCTCATCAGTTGAAAACACCTCTATCAGCATTGATAGTTTACAATGATATTTTAAGCAGACCAGTAATAGATGATGAAAATAGAACTAGATTTTTAGAAAATAGCAAAAATCAACTTAGCAGGATGGACTGGCTTATTAAAAGTATGTTAAAGCTTGCTAAGGTGGATGCACGAGCTATAGATTTTCATATAAAAGAAAATAATCTTAATCATACAGTGGAAGAGGTAATAGAATCTTTAGGAGTTATGGCTAAGGAGAATGATGTTAAAGTGAATTTTGACTATAGTAATGTAGAAGATGAAGGCAATAAAAGGATAATCTGCAGTTATGATGAACAATGGCTAGGAGAAGCGCTTATTAATATTATTAAGAATTCCATTGAACATAGTAACCATGGTGAAGTGAACATTACTTTAGAGGAAACACCAATAAATACAAAGATAATTATTGAGGACAATGGTGAAGGAATAAGTAAGAGTGATTTACCAAATATTTTTAAACGATTTCATAAAGGTGGAAAAAGTGATTCAGTTGGAATAGGACTTTCTCTTAGTAAATCTATAGTTGAGGCTCAGGATGGATATATTGAGGTTAAAAGTGAAATTGGGATAGGGACAGAGTTTAAAGTTGTTTTAATGAAATGTCTATAAGTTTAAAACTACTATTTAGAAAATTTTAGATAGTAGTTTTATATTTTACGTTGTAAAATTTAGAATAATGAGAATTATTTACCAAATAAGCGAATAATATTTAAATTTTATGTTAGTATTGAGGTTAAAACTACAATAATGTGTAGAAAAATGTTACAATGGAGTATAAGAATCAAGATTAAATTAAGGAGTTATAAATGTAATATAATTTATAGATTGAAATAATTAAGGTTTAGAAAGTGGGGGATGGAAATGATAGAAATTTTATTAATGGTTGCAATTATATTGCTAGTTGTAAATATATTTATGACATTAACTTTGAAAAATGCAAAGGGTAGGGAAGGTAGTTTAAAAGAAATTGAAAATAAATTCTTAAAGATAAATCAAAGAGTAGAGATAGTTGACAAGAACATAGAGAAGCTTGAAAGAACTTTAAGAGAAGAGAGTTTAAGAAGCCGAGAGGAATCGCGTAAGGGAGAACAACAGGCGAGAATAGAACTTAATCTTCAGGTTCAAGGTATGAGGGATGATGTCTTAAGAAGAATGAGTGAAATAGCAAATCTTCAAAAAAATCAGCTTGATACTTATTCTGTAACAATGGAGAAGTCTTTAAAATCCTTTGAAAATCAGTTTTCAAAAAGTGTTAATGACTTTAATGAATTGCAAAAGGAAAAGTTTGGAGAACTATCTGTAAAGCAAGGGGAGCTTATTAAGTCTACAGAGGATAAACTAGAAAAAATGAGGGAAACTGTAGATGAGAAGCTACACAGTACATTAGAAAAAAGATTAGGAGAATCTTTTAAACTAGTAAGTGATAGACTAGAAATTGTACATAAAGGCCTTGGAGAGATGCAGACCTTAGCTATGGGAGTTGGAGATCTAAAAAAAGTTCTGTCTAATGTTAAGACTAGAGGAACTTTAGGAGAGATACAGTTAGGAAGAATTTTAGATCAGATTCTTACAAAGGATCAGTATGATATAAATGTAGCAACAAAGAAGGGCTCTAGAGATAATGTAGAGTTTGCAATAAAGCTTCCAGGAAGAGATAACGATAATGAAGTAGTGTATCTTCCTATGGATTCAAAGTTTCCTTTAGATATGTATCATAATCTAGTGGATGCTTATGAAACAGGAGACCAAAAGCTAATTGAAGAAGGATATAAAAAGTTAGAAGCAGCTATAAAAAAATCAGCTAAAGATATCAGAGATAAATACATAGATCCACCACATACAACGGATTTTGGAATTATGTTTTTACCCATAGAAGGTCTTTATGCTGAGGTTGTAAAAAGAACGAATTTAGTGGAAATACTGCAAAGAGAATATAGAATAAATGTTACGGGACCAACAACACTGGCAGCTCTTTTAAATAGTTTGCAAATGGGCTTTAAAACCCTTGCTATTGAAAAGAGGTCTAGTGAGGTGTGGAAGGTTCTTGGAGCTGTAAAAACAGAGTTTGGAAAATTTGAAGATGTTCTAAAATCTACACAAAAGAAATTGAATCAAGCAAGTACTGATTTAGATAAATTAGTTGGTACAAGGACGAAGCAGATTAATAAAAAGCTTATGGATGTGGAAAGCTTGAGCAGTGAAGTTACAGAAGTAATAATCGATGGATTTCAAATAAGAGAAGACGAGGAAGAAAATTAATGGTGGTAAAATATAATGTTGGTATTAAGGTCGGTTATATTTTAAAGGGGTATTAAAGTATGGATGTATTAGCAGATGTTAAAGAACGATTATCAATATTTAATAAATTATATGATGTGATTAGGTTAGTAAACCCAATTAATAATACCATCATTAATAGTAATTGTGAAAACCTTAGTAATAAGGGTGGATTTTGTTATGATATATGGAAAAAGAATAAAAAGTGTGATAATTGCATTTCTAAGCTTGCTTATGAGAAAGATGAAACAGCCATAAAAATAGAGTGGTGCAATGGGAGAATTTCATTGGTAACAGCTACACCTATAGTTGTTGGTGGGTATAAATATATAGTTGAAATGATTAAAGATGTTTCTAAAAGTGGAATTGTAGCTAATGTTGAAACAAGCTATGAAGAAACTGTTGAAGATTTTATAAATGCAGTTAAGGAGAGGACTTTTAGAGATAGTCTTACTGGAGTGTATAACAAGGCATATATAAGTGAGCGATTACCTCAAGATTTAAACCGTAGCGCTAGGGAAAATCAATCAATTTCTGTAATAATGATTGATTTAGACTATTTTAAAGATATTAATGATAACTACGGCCACGTAATAGGTGATAAAGTATTAAAGGATTTTGCTACTATGGTTTCGAAGTATATTCGAAATAGTTCTATGGATTGGATTGGACGATATGGTGGCGAGGAGTTTATATTAGTTTTAAATAATGCAGACGGGAGTGTAGCAAAAAGTATTGCTGAAAGAATTCGTTGTAAAATTGATGAAATGATTTTTGAATATGATGATGTAAAGATAAATATAACCTGTAGCATAGGTATATATAGCTCTAAAGGTGTAGATGTAGACATGGAAGAAGCTGTAGATAGAGCTGATAAAAATTTGTATAAGGCTAAGGAACAAGGCAGAAATAGAATAATAATTGAGTAAAAAATAATTCAACCCATAATTTATGGGTTGAATTATTTTTTTATTTATCTGTAACTCCACCTTGTTTTGTATTTTTAAAGGCTTTGTGAGTTGTTCCAATGGCTTTAGTTGGATGAAGAGTTCCACCATTTACTTGGCCTTTATTTTTTTTAGCTTCGATAAGTTTTTTCATCATTTCTATGTTTTTATCTGACATGTTAAATCTCCTTTTAAAATAATTAGATTATTAGTAGCGGTATATAATTATAGCACTATTAATAATCTAATATAACAAAATATTTTAATCTTTTATAAATCTAAGAATATTATCAGTAAAAATACCATCACAGCCAAGCTTTTCTAAGTTAGAAGCAGTTGAGGCTTTATTAACAGTATAGGAGAATACTTTAAAAGCGTTTTCATGGGCATAATCTATTAAAGCTCTATCAACTAAATATACATCAGGATTTAGGGAATAGGCATTTATTTGCTTTGCAAAATCTAATATTGTAGATTTGCGTTTATCAAAGAGAACTCCCAATTTTATATTTTCATCTAATTCTCTGCAAATTTCTAGAGATTTAGGATTAAAGCTAGATATTAAAATGTTATCATAAAGATTATATTTTTTTAGAATTGATAGTACATCTGCTTCTATGTTTTCATAGTGCATTTTATCAGTCTTTAATTCTATGTTGATAAATATACTGCCATTTTTAAGTATTTCTAAAACTTCACATAAAGTAGGGAGCTTGCATAATTTACTATTTTCAAATTCAGGATTTTTACATTTAAAGCTTTTTATCTCTTGGAGTGTAAAATCCTTTATAAGACCATTACCTTGAAATGTTCGTTTTATGTTTTCATCATGAATTACAACAAGTTCACCATCCTTGGTTTTATGAACATCAAATTCTATAGCAGTAGCACCTGCCATCATGGCTTTATCAAAAGATAGTATTGTATTTTCAGGGTAGGCTTCACTTAAGCCTCTATGAGCAAAATAAATCAAAACTACTCACCTCCGGATATAACATATGTTACTACAATTTTTAGCGTGCATTATAATGATGAAGTTTATATAAAATCATATGAAATTTGTTTATCATTTTAATATTAGTTGATTGGAGGAAAAATTAAATATATTATATTATTAAAGTGTATGTAAAAAAAATACAATTATTCATATGTAATCTATAATACACATATATGGTCTAAAAAGCAATATTTAATTATAGTTGGGTATGAATTGAAGGACGATTTATGTTGAGATATAAAAAAGCCCATTGAATGTCCAAAATTCAATGGGGTTTAAAACATAAGTGAAACTCCAAATTCTAAATTTGGTAAGTTGAACTTATTTTTCCGAAAATTTTCGGAGCAGTTACATATTAATTAATATGTTGGCTTTGGAAGCCTTCTCTTTTAACTGAATGCTTCTTTGCAGTCCTATTGTGATTCTTTCCAGTTTCACTTGTTATAGGTGTTTGATAATTACATTTTTCCATTCTAGCTTGTTTATTGTCTGGTTGACTATCTTTTGTCATAGGCAGCCTCCTTATTTTTATTTAATACTAGTTTAAACATATTAAAGCTTTTTTATTAAAAAATTTATATATAAATTTTACTACAAGGAATAGAACATAGTATATATTAGTACATATTAAATTTGAAGGAAGGAAGAAGAATGAAGATAAATAATAAAAAGTTAAAATTAAAGAGTTTAAGGCTAGAGAGGATAATAAGATTTATAGCTATAGTAATAGCTTTATCAATGACCTTACCTACATTAGGAGGATGTATAAACTTAGAAGAAAGCCGTAGTAATAAAAATAACTTAGAAGTGGAAGTAGAAGAAAATGTAGATGAATACGAGACTAAACAGGATACTGAAGTTGATGATGGTAAAACAGGAACTGAAGGAGCCAACGCAATGAAAGGAATGTACAAAGATAAAGTAAAAAAAACTATTAATACTATGACTTTAAAGGAAAAGGTTGGACAGCTTTTTATAGTTGGATTTGAGGGTTACGAAGCAAATGAATATATTGAGTATCTTGTAAGGAATAAAGGGATAGGTGGAGTAATCTTATTTGGGAAAAATATAGATAATATAGAACAAACTAAGAATTTAATTTCACAGTTAAATATCTTAAATGAAGGAAATAAAGCTAAGTTATTTATATCTATTGATGAAGAAGGTGGACTAGTAAGTAGGATTCCTCAGGAAATGGGAAGTTTTGAATCAGCTTGGGAAGTTGGCAGTAGAGCGGATTTGAACTATGCTTTTGAACATGGAAAAGCTATAGGCAATACTATTAAGAGTCTTGGATTTAATTTGGATTTTGCCCCGGTCCTTGATGTAAACTCAAACCCAAACAATCCAGTTATAGGAACAAGAGCTTTTTCAGATAATCCAAAAATAGTAAAAGAAATGGCAGATTCAGTGTATAGGGGATTAAAAGAGGAAGGAATAATATCAGTAGGTAAACATTTTCCTGGGCATGGAGATACTTCTGTAGATTCTCATTATGAAGTCCCGGTAATAGATAAATCCTTAGAGGAGTTAAATGAATTAGAGCTTATCCCATTTAAATATGCTATTGAAAATGGAATTCCAATGATAATGGTGAGTCATTTATTGTTACCACAACTAGATGAAGAAGAAGTGGCAAGTTTATCACCGAAAATAATTAATGATGTTTTAAGAGAAAAATTGGGATTTGAAGGCGTAGCAATTACTGATGATATGATAATGGGAGCAGTTAGTAATAAATATTCGGTAACTGAAGGTATTATAAAAGCTATAGAAGCTGGAGAAGATATGGTGATTTTACAGGGGAATTATGAGGATCAATTATCAGCTATAGATGGTGTAGTTGAGGCCGTTAACAGTGGTAGAATAACTGAAGAAAGAATAGACGAAAGCGTGTATAGAATTATAAGTTTGAAGAATGAATATTTAAATTAGTAGTAAAAAGAAGTAGTCAGAGCTGATAAAGCTTTGGCTACTTCTTTTGTAAATAATAAAATTCATTAAATTATAATGTGCTCTTTGAATTATTTTGAGACCAAACAGAAAATGGAACCTTGAAATTAGAAGCTGCATTTTCCTTTGTATAATCATAAAAATCTTGCAAAAAATTTGCTCTAATTGTATTATCAGTTAAAACTATGCCACCAGCAGCTAACTGTTCATCCAAAATTTCGTCTAGAGATTTAGTAGAGCTTTCCTTCATCATTTGGAACATTGCCATAAACATGGTTGTTCTACCTTCACCATGGTTACAATGAAAGTGAAGATGAGTTGTAGGTGGAGTTTTTACTATAAAGGATACAAATGAATCCACCATAGTAGGAGTTGGAATATGACCATCTCTTGTAGCAAATAATACATAATTAAGACCTGTATCCTTTACTAAGTTTAGTTCTATTTGTGATTTTTCAACTTCGATTGTTTCACTAAATCTACCTCTTTTATTAAAGATATTTTCCATATCACCTGGTTTAATTGCACCAAATTTCTCTTTTTCACTAGCTAAAGTTTCTTCGGAGTTAAAGCCGTTATTAAGCAGTCTTTCAGTACTATAGAAACTTACGGCGTCATTATCAGTAAGGAATCCATGAGATTCTTGTCTAAGATCAACGATGTAAGTATCGAGAACATTAATTTTTTTCTTTAAATTTTCTATTTGACTAGGTTCAAATTGAGCACTACCAGATATGTTAAGAGATGGAATATCTCTGAATCTTTTTGGCATAGGGGCATCTCTATGGGTATCAAAAACTAGGAATCCTTCCATTAAATTTGGGGTTGGGTCAGCAAGAACTGCAGCAGGAACTGCAGCAGGAAAACAAGCTATACACATTATAGCTAATAGTAAAGTAGAAATAATCTTTGAGAGCTTTTTCATAATAATTCTCCTTTTGAGATATTCACACATAGTCATTCAATTTATAATTACAAGAGTAACATTTATGACCATATGTGTTTTTAGTATTTATCAAAAGGTAGCTTTTATGCGAAAATGATGTTGTAAAATGAAAATATAAAATATGAATTTTATAAAAGGTAAAAATGTTGAAAATAATACTTGATTGTGATATAACCTAAATATGGGCAGTATAGAAATAACTGCACCATTCTTACTAATAGTCATTGAAAATAATTATTTTTAATAATTATACAATGGAATAAAAATATAAACTTTTCTTAATTTAAGAGAAGTAAAGATTTCACGGACAGCTCATATCTTTTAGAATGAGACTTAGATGACAAATCACTCATATCAATATATTTATGGTTTTGCAGAAAATATTTCTATATGGAGATGTTTATTACACAGAACTTATAAAATATCTTATGGAGGAGTGATTGTTATGAAATTTGGATTTATTGGAGCCGGTAAAGTTGGATTTACACTGGGAAAGTACTTTGTTGAAAATGGTATTCAAGTTTCAGGATATTATAGCAGAAACCATAATTCATCAAAGGAAGCAGCGGCTTTTACGGGTACAAATCAATTTTTAACTTTAAGTAAGTTAATAGAGAAGAGTGAAGGAATCATCATCACTACACCAGATACAGAAATTCTGGGAGTATGGAATGAAATAAAAGAGTTGTCTATACAAAATAAATTAATATGCCACTGTAGTGGTTTGTTATCTTCGGAAATCTTTTTGGATATAAGTAAGTTTGGTGCTTACCCCTATTCTATCCACCCTATGTTTGCCATTTCGGATAAATGTAATTCCTATAAAAATCTTAATGAGGCCTTTATTACTATTGAAGGTCATAAAAAACATATTGATGAGTTAGCTTCTATTATCCATTCACTAGGAAATGAAGTTAAAATCATTGATAAAAATAATAAAAGCTTATACCACTTAGCTTCAGTTGTTAGCAGCAACCTAATGTTAGGGCTTATTAATAATGGAGTGAATTACTTAAAGCAGTGTGGTTTTGATGAAAATCTAGCTATTGATGCTCTCTATCCTCTTATTATTAATAATATTGAAAATGTTAAGAAAAAGGGTATAGTAGATAGTCTTACAGGTCCCTTAGAGAGAGGAGACCTAGGTACTATAAAGGCTCATTCAGCATGTTTGAATGAACAGGATGAAAGATTGTACAAGCTATTATGTGGGAATTTATTAAAGATGGCACAGGAAAAAAACAAACATAGGGACTATAGTAAAATAGAAAAATATTTAGGAGATGAGTATTAGTTATGAAAAACACAGTTGTAACATTCAAAGAGGCAAAATTAAAGGGCGAGAAATTATCCATGTTAACAGCTTATGATTATTCTATGGCAAAACTTATGGATAATGCAGGTATTAATGGAGTTTTAGTAGGGGATTCCCTTGGCATGGTATGTCTAGGATATGAGGATACAATATCAGTTACTATGGAAGATATGATTCATCATACAAAGGCAGTTTCTAGAGGAATAAAAAATGCTTTAGTAGTAGCAGATATGCCATTTATGTCTTATCAAACTTCAGTATATGATGCTGTTGTAAATGCAGGAAGATTAATGAAAGAGGGAAGAGCTCACGCTGTAAAACTTGAAGGTGGAATTTCAATGTGTGACAGGATTGAAGCTATAGTTAAGGCATCTATTCCTGTAATGGCGCATATAGGTTTAACTCCACAATCAGTTAATTCTATTGGTGGATTCAAGGTCCAGGGGAAAAGTGAAGAAGCGGCAAAGGAGCTTATTGAAGCAGCAAAGGCAGTAGAGAAAGCTGGAGCATTTGCGGTAGTTTTAGAATGTGTACCTTCAAAATTGGCAGCCATAATTAGAAAAGAAGTATCAATTCCAACAATAGGTATTGGTGCAGGAGCTGAGTGTGATGGCCAAATTCTTGTATATCAAGATATGCTTGGAATGTTTAGTGATTTTACTCCAAAGTTTATAAAGAAGTTTGCCAATATTGGAGATGTTATGGAAGAAGCATTTAAGGGATATATTAGTGAAGTTGAAGCAGGAACTTTCCCAGGACCAGAACATGGTTTTAAAATAAGTGATGAGGTAATAGCAAAGTTATATTAGTGTTTAAGTAATTTAATAGTATTCTAAATAATTGATGATGAAGAGGTAAGAATATGAAAATATTAAGTAAGGTAACAGAAGTAAGAGAGCAGGTTAAAACTTGGAAGAAAGATGGTTTAAGTGTAGGCTTTGTGCCAACCATGGGATATCTTCATGAGGGTCATGAAAGCTTAATTAAAAGAGCTGTAAAAGAAAATGATAGAGTTGTAGTTAGTATATTTGTGAATCCAACTCAGTTTGGGCCTAATGAAGATTTAGAGAAATATCCTAGAGATTTTGAAAATGACTCAAAGCTTTGTGAAGGTGCAGGTGCAAGTTTGATATTCCATCCAGATGTTGAAGATATGTATTTCCAAGATGCATGTACTTCTGTGATTATTAAAGGACTTACAGATGGTCTTTGCGGAAAAAGCAGACCAACTCATTTTGGTGGTGTTTGTACAGTAGTTTCTAAACTGTTTAATATAATACCTGCTAATAGAGCTTACTTTGGAGAAAAAGATGCTCAGCAATTAGCAATTATAAGAAGAATGGTTAGGGACATGAATATAGATATTGAGGTAGTTGGATGTCCTATTGTAAGAGAAGATGATGGACTTGCAAAGAGCTCTAGAAATATTTATCTGTCAAAAGAAGAAAGACAAGGAGCATTAATATTAAGTAAGTCTCTTAAATTAGCTAAGAACGCTATTGAAGCTGGAGGAAGAAATGCTAATGATATTAAGGGAATTATAATTGGAAATATTGAGGGTGAACCGTTAGCTAAAATAGATTATGTTGAAATCGTTGATAGTGATACTTTAGAAGAAATTGGACAAATAGAAAGAGATATACTAATAGCGATGGCAGTTTATATAGGGAAAACTAGATTAATTGATAATTTTACTTACCATATATAAAATATAAATAATCTTTATTATTAGTGAGGATTCAGGGGGAAACAAAATGAAGATAACGATGTTAAAGGGAAAAATACACAGAGCAACAGTAGTACAAGCTGAACTTGATTATGTGGGAAGTATTACTGTAGATGAGGATTTATTAGAAGCATCAGGAATTTTAGAGTATGAAAAAGTACAAATTGTTGATATAAATAATGGGAATAGATTTGAAACTTATACGATAGCTGGAAAAAGAGGTAGTAGCCTTATTTGCCTTAATGGAGCGGCTGCAAGATGTGTTCAAGTTGGTGATAAGATAATTCTTATGAGTTATTGTGAAATGGAGCCGGAGGAGGCAAAAAATCATAAACCAACTGTAGTTTTTGTAGATGAGAGTAATAAGATTTCTGAAGTGACATATTATGAGAAACATGGTCAATTAAAATAGAAGTACATTCAAATGAAAATTAAATGGGTGCGCAAACGACAAAATGTTTGTGCACTTATTTTAATTTTAATAAAATTTTAATAAGCCTAAAGGTTTCGTTTATAATAGGCGTTAAATGAAGATACTAATAAAGTAAACTTATTGATAAATTAAATTTATATTCACAATATAAATGTAAATTCTATATTATAATGTAGTTATTATGTTCATAGGTTTATTACGCAATAAGGAGGAAAAGACTTGAGTAAGTATATTGAGTTTGTAGATGTGAAAAAAGTTTATAATATGGGGGAAGTTGAAATAAAGGCCTTAGATGGAGTTGATTTTTCTATAGATGAGGGTGAGTTTGTAGTTATTGCAGGTGCTAGTGGTGCTGGGAAAAGTACAATTTTAAATATATTAGGTGGAATGGATAAGTCCTCAACAGGACAAGTTTATGTTGATGGAAATAGAATTGATAAATATGGGGATAAGGATTTAACAACCTATAGAAGGTTTGATATAGGATTTGTTTTTCAGTTTTATAATTTAGTACAGAATCTAACAGCTATTGAAAACATAGAGTTAGCTACTCAAATATGCAAAAATCCATTAGATCCGGAAGAAACATTAGAGGCTGTGGGGCTTAAAAATAGAAGGAATAATTTTCCTGCTCAACTTTCAGGAGGAGAGCAACAGAGAATTGCTATAGCAAGAGCTTTAGCTAAGAATCCAAAGTTATTACTATGTGATGAGCCGACAGGAGCCCTTGATTATAATACGGGTAAAGCAATTTTAAAACTTCTTCAGGATATGAATAGAAAGCTTGGTATGACAATAGTGGTTATTACACATAATTTAGCACTCACAGCTATGGGAGATAAGGTAATACATGTAAGAAACGGAAGGGTTAGTAGCATGTCTGTTAATGAAAATCCAACGCCTGTCGAAAGGATCGAGTGGTAATAATGAAAAGTTCATTAGCAAAAGATATATTTAGAGATATAAAAAATAGTCTTAGCAGATTTATATCTATAGTGGCTATAATAGCCATAGGAGTAGCTCTCTTTGCGGGAGTTAAAGTATCGTCTCCAGTTATGAAAATAAATGCTGATAAATACTATGATGAACAGAATTTTATGGATATTCAATTGGTTTCAACCTTTGGACTAACCGAGGAAGATGTGGAATCTATACGAAATCTAAAGGGTATTGAAGGGGTATTTCCAACCTATTCTATGGATGTGGTAACTACACTTAATGCTACGGAAATCGTTTTAAAGGTCCATGGTATGGACTTAAATCATCTAAATAAGGATGATAAGGATTATATAAATAGGCCAGTATTGGTAGATGGACGATTTCCAGAAAAAGAAGATGAATGTGTTATAGAAGCTGAGGTCTTAAAGGCCTACAATTTAAAAGTTGGAGATGTTATTGAAGTGGAGTCAGGACAACCTACTTCAATAAGTGAAAGCTTAAAAACTAATAAATTTACTATAGTTGGAACAGTGCATAGTCCATCATATGTATCTTTTCAAAAGGGAAGTAGTTCTATTGGAAATGGTATGATTAATGGATTTATGATGATATCTAATGATGCTTTTGACATTGATGCTTATACAGAGATACTGCTTACTGTACAGGATGCTAAAGAACTGCAAACTTATAATAAAGATTACGATGAAGTTGTAGGCGTGATATCAGACAAACTAGAAGCTGTTGGAATTGAAAGAAGTAAAATTAGATATTTAGAAATTATTGCGGAGGCTAATGACAAGATATCCACAAGCAAGGTAGAGTTGCAAAATGCTAAGGATAAGACAAATGAAGAGTTAGCAAAGGCTCAGGATGAACTTAAGGTTGCGGAAAATAAGTTAGCTCTTGGGCAAAGTGAACTTTTGAGTAAAGAAGAAACTTATAAGGCTACCATTTCAGGGGCAGAAGCGCAAATCGCTGCTGCAGAAAATGAGCTAAAGGCTGGAGAAGAAACTTATAATAAGGAGTACGAGGCTTTTCTTGTAACTAAGGCAGATGCAGAAACAAAAATTGGGGAAGCAGAGCAACAAATAACTACGGGTGAAGAGGCTGTTGCATCTCTTGATAGTTATATAGTTACCCTTCGAGAAGAGATTGAAAAAGGGGAGTTAACTGAGGAACAAAAAGCTTCCATTGAAGAAAAAATTGTTCAGCTAGAAGGTGTTATTGAAGAAGTTAAAATTGGATTAGTTAGAGCGAGAGAAGAACTAGAGATTCAAAAATCCCTTTTATATGATGGGGAACAACAATTAGCTGATGCAAAAGCTAAACTTGAGACTGGAAAAGCTGAACTTGAAATTCAAAAGGCTAATTTAGCTAAGGAAAAAACTAATGCAGAAAATCAATTTTCTGCTGCTCGTAATGAATTAAATTCTGGTAAATCAGAGCTTTCTTCTGGTCAAGATAAGTTTTTACAATCTAAGGACGAAGCGGAGAAAGAGCTCTTAAATGCAGAAGATCAGATAGAGGATGCAGAACATGACTTAAATAATTTAGAATTACCTAAATGGTATGTATTAGATAGAAATACTAACTATAGTTATGTAGATTACGAGAATTCAGCTAACAGTATTGATGCAATTGCACAAGTTTTCCCAGTATTTTTCTTTGTGGTTGCAGCACTTGTATGCTTAACTACTATGACAAGAATGGTAGATGAACAAAGAGGACTTATTGGAACATTAAAGGCTCTTGGATACAGTAAGGGAGCAATTGTTTCAAAATATATTGTATATGCAGTTGCGGCTAGCTTATTGGGAAGTATAATTGGAATTATAGTAGGGTTTACACTATTCCCAACGGTTATTTTTAATGCTTATGGAATAATGTATGAGTTGCCATCTTTGAGCTTAAGTTTTAATTGGACATATGCAATATTATCAACGTTATCAGCAATTTTAGTAACAACAGGTTCCGCTCTAATAGCTTGCTTTAAGGAATTGGTTGAAACACCTGCGTTGTTAATGAGACCTAAAGCTCCGACAATGGGAAAGAGAATTCTCCTTGAAAAAATTCCATTTATTTGGAATAAATTTAGCTTTTTAAATAAGGTATGTGCTAGAAATATATTTAGATATAAAAAGAGGTTCTTAATGACAGTAATAGGAGTAGCAGGATGTACAGCGCTTTTATTAACTGGGTATGGAATAAGAGATTCAATCAAAGCCATAGTTGATAGGCAGTTTGGACAGCTATACCACTTTGATATGACTATAAATCTAGAAGAAAATATGAGATCTGAGTCATATGATAAGATTATGAACAACATAGATAATGAAGCTGTAATAGATGAATATATGCAGGTTGAAAATTTAAATATAAATGTATCTAACAAGGATGTTAAAAAAGAAGTTACATTGTTTGTACCTAAGGACTTAAGTGAATTTAAAGACTTTATAACTTTAAGAAAGAGGAGTAATAAAGAAAGTGTAGAACTTTCGGATGATGGAGTTGTACTTAATGAAAAGTTAGCAGTTCAACTTGGAGTTAAGGTGGGAGATACTATATTAATAGATAATGGAGACAAGGATAATCCTACAACTCATGAAGTTACTGTTAACGGAATTACAGAACACTATTTATATCACTATATATATATGACACCAACTCTTTATGAAAATATTTATGGGAAGACACCAGAATATAGTGAGATATTAGCTAAAATTAAGGACACCTCAAAAGAAGGCGAAAATCAATTAGCAAAATCGCTAATAAGTAATGACGAGGTTATATCAGTAAGCTTTAACACTAGTATTAAAGATAGTTATAATGATATGATTAAGAGCTTAAATTATGTAATGATTGTAATGATAGCATCTGCTGGAGCTTTAGCCTTCGTAGTGCTTTATAACTTAACTAATGTAAATATAAGTGAAAGAATTAGAGAAATAGCAACAATAAAGGTTTTAGGATTCTATGATAATGAAGTGTCTGCCTATGTTTACAAGGAAAATACGATATTAACATTCATAGGAATGTTAGTAGGTCTTGGGTTAGGTGTTATTCTTCACAGATATATAATGATTACTGTTGAACTTGATGCTATAATGTTCGGAAGAAATATAAACTTATTTAGCTATATTTGGGCAGCGTCATTAACTATGATATTTGGAGCATTAGTTAACTTTGTTATGTATTTTAAATTAAAGAATATACCTATGGTTGAATCCTTAAAATCAGTGGATTAAAGAGGTATAGAATTATTCATTGAGGTAAAACTACTAATGAGGCTTGGTTTGATTAAATGCGTTTCTCAAATAAACACTTTACGTGGACTATGAAGTGTTTAGAAACAAGTAATAATCAAACCAAGTTTTTTGTAAATAAATATGTTAAGTTAATAGTTTAAAATCTCCTTTAAATATAGTAAAATATTATTATAATAGTAATTATATGGAGGAGAAATAATGCAAATAATAAATGAAAATAATTTTGAAAGAGAAACTAAATCTGGATTAGTATTAGTAGACTTCTTTGCAACATGGTGTGGCCCATGTCAGAGATTAAGTCCAGTGTTAGAAGATATTCAAGAAGATTTTGAGGGTAAAGCTAAATTCTTTAAGCTAGATATTGATGAAAGCAGAGCTCTTGCAAGAAAGTTTTCAGTTATGAGTGTACCTACAATGATAGTATTGAAGGATGGAAATCTAGTAGACAGAATGATAGGATATATGTCACCAGAAGATATAAAGAATAAATTAGTAAGGCATTTATAGAAAAGTAACCACTAGGGTAATTAATTTTACTGTAGTGGTTATTTTTTTATTCATTAGTGTAGCATAATTGAGATGAAAAATAATGTAGATGTATTAATAAACTCTATGAGCATTATAAACCTTAGAAAAAATGAGTTAAATTAAGCATAATAGAATAAAAGTGCGAATAATTGCTTTAAATAATAAATGATATGGTATACAATATTTGACTAAAATAAAATTGTGATGTACAATAAGGTCAAAGGTACAGAACAAATTGAAATGAGGTTTGATTAATATGAAGGTTGGAATAAACGGTTTCGGAAGAATAGGAAGAACTTTTTTAAGAATAGCTTGCGATAAAATGGACAAGAACTTTGATATAGTTGCTATAAATGCTAGAGCAGATGTGGAGACTCTTGCACATCTATTTATATATGATTCATGCTTTGGTACATTCAAAGGTGATGTTAAAACTACAGAGGATTCTATAATTATAAATGGAAATGAAATTAAAATTACAAGATGTAACACTCCAAAGGAAATTCCTTGGACAGAACTAGGTGTTGACATAGTAATAGAATCCACAGGTAAATTTAAAACTAAAGAAGAATTAATGGGACATGTTGTAGCCGGAGCAAGAAAGGTTATACTTACAGCGCCAGGTAGTGATGAAGATATTACAGTGGTAATGGGAGTAAATGATGAAGAGTTAGATATTAATGAGCATACTATTATTTCTAATGCATCATGTACAACTAACTGTTTAGCACCAGTAGCTAAAGTTATAGATAAAAACTTTGGTATTGTAAAAGGATTTATTACAACAGTCCACTCAATGACTAATGACCAACAAATATTAGACAAGACTCATAAGGATTTAAGAAGAGCGAGAGCAGCGGGAGAGTCTATTGTGCCAACTACAACAGGTGCTGCGAAGGCTGTTGCTAAAGTGTTGCCACAATTAAAAGGTAGATTAGATGGATTTGCTTTAAGAGTTCCAACTTCTGCAGTTTCAATCACAGATTTAGTATGTGAGGTTTCAAAGGAAGTTACAGTAGATGAAGTAAATAAAGCTCTTAGAACTGCAGCAGAGGGTGAGCTTAAGGGTATTTTAGGAGTATGTGATTTACCACTAGTTTCAGTTGATTTTAAAGGCGATAGCAGAGCTTCTATAGTAGATGGATTATCTACTATGGCAAATGGAAATATGATAAAAATAGCTGCATGGTATGATAATGAGTGGGGTTATTCTTCTAGAGTATTAGACCTAACTAATAAAGTTGCAGAAATGTTAATGGAGACTAAAAATAAAAAGATAGCATAAAATAAAGTTTTGTAATATAGGTAAAATAAGGGGTTTGAAATAAGTAAATATGATGTTTAATTATCAAGAGACTATTTGGGGAAATAGTCTCTTGAATTTTTTTACAATGAAATTTTGATTATATTGTATTATAATAGTTTAGACTATAGTGGAGTGGGTGATATGATGACAAATAAATTTTTACCAATATGTAAAGAAGATATGATTGAGAGAGGATGGGATCAGTTAGATTTCATTATTGTAACAGCGGATGCTTATATAGATCACCATAGTTTTGGGACAGCCATAATTTCTAGAGTATTAGAGGATGCAGGCTATAAGGTTGGAATAATTGCACAACCAGATTGGAATGATACTAAGGACTTTATGAAACTTGGAAGGCCAAGACTCGGGTTTTTAGTTAATGGAGGAAATATGGACTCCATGGTTAATCATTATACTGTAGCTAAGAAGCTGAGAGAAAAAGACTTTTATTCTCCAGGCGGTAAGATGGGTTTAAGACCAGATAGATCTACAATAGTGTATTGTAATAAAATTAGAGAAGCTTACAAGAGTATTCCAATAATAATTGGAGGGGTTGAGGCCAGCCTTAGAAGATTTGCTCATTATGATTATTGGAGTGATAAAGTAAGAAAATCAATGCTTGTTGATAGTGGTGCAGATTTGCTTATATATGGAATGAGTGAAAAACAAATTGTTGAGGTTGCAAATTGTATGAATGATGGCCTTGCAGTTAGATATATAAGACATGTACCAGGAACTTGCTACATTGTTGATGATTTAGAAGATGTAAGTGATTATATAGAGATACCATCCTATAAAGATATTTGTAAAGATAAAATGGAATATGCTAAGGCTTTTAAAATTCAATATGAAGAGCAGGATCCAGTGAGAGGGAAGACTTTAGTTCAAAGACATGCTAATAGGTATGTGGTTCAAAATATACCTGAGATGCCGTTAAGTAGAGAAGAATTAGATCATGTATATGGTCTGAACTATCAGAAGAATTATCATCCTTGTTATGAAGGTCAAGGAGGAATTGCTGCTATTGAAGAAGTTAAATTTAGCACAGTTAGTTCAAGAGGATGTTTTGGTAACTGCTCCTTCTGTGCAATAACCTTCCACCAAGGAAGAATTGTTCAAAGTAGAAGTGAAGAGTCTATTTTAAAAGAAGTAAAAGAGATAACAGAGCTTCCTGACTTTAAGGGATATATTCACGATGTAGGCGGACCGACTGCAAACTTTAGACGTCCAGCCTGCAAAACTCAGCTGAAATATGGAGCTTGTAAGAATAAACAATGCTTATCGCCTAAGCCATGCAAGAATATTGATGCAGACCACACAGAGTTTTTAGAGCTGCTTAGAAAAGTAAGAGCGGTACCTAAGGTGAAAAAGGCTTTTGTACGTTCAGGTCTTCGCTATGATTTTATAATGGCAGATAAGGATGATACTTTCTTTAGAGAGCTTGTTGAGCATCATGTAAGCGGACAGTTAAAAGTAGCTCCAGAGCATATTTGTGAAGGTGTACTGAAATATATGGGAAAGCCGGCGGGAAAAACCTATGGCAAGTTCGTAGATAAGTTTAATAGGCTTACAGAAGAAGTTGGAAAAAAACAATATATTATTCCTTATCTAATGTCAAGCCATCCAGGAAGTACATTAAATTCTGCCATAGAGCTTGCAGAATATTTAAGGGATATTAACTATCAGCCAGAACAGGTTCAAGATTTCTATCCAACTCCTGGAACATTATCTACAACTATGTTTTATACGGGTGTAGATCCGTTAACCATGGAGAAGGTATATGTTCCAAAAACTAAGATGGAGAAGGCTATGCAGAGAGCGCTTCTACAATTTAGGAATCCTAAGAAGTATGATATAGTTTACGATGCTTTAGTTATGGCGGGAAGAGAAGATTTAATAGGAAATGGACCAAAGTGTTTAATTAAGCCTAAAAATCAAAGAACCAGCAACAATAGAACGGGTGGCCATGGTAAACCTTCCGAGGTAAGACGAGATAAAGAAAATAATGGTTTTAATAAAGCGAAGAGTAAGAGTGCTTCAGAGGAACCTTCAAGAGGGAAAACTGCGGGAAAAGGTGGAGGAAAGACTTCAACTAGAAATCAGTCAAGTAGAACAGAAACCACTAAAGGTAAATTTAATGATAAGGCTAGAGGTAAATTTGAAAGTAGGAAGGGTAAAACTTCTAGCAAAAATAGTAAGATGAAGAAGAGTCGTCAATAAAAATATACAATATAGAAATGAAAGCAGTAGTGAAACTCAGGTATTCATTACTGTTTTTTACTTTGTGAAAACCTTTCATATTATATGTGGACAATGAATACATTAAAAGGTAAAATAATTATTACATATTTTGATTTTTGAAAATATGCAAGGGGGATAAAGATGAATCATACTATAGATTTAATAAACAATAGGGTATCTTTAAGAAAATATGCAGATAAAGAGGTAACGAAAGACGTTTTAGATATAGTACTTAAAAGTGCAATGAGAGCTCCTACAGCAGGAAATACAATGATGTACTCTATGATTGTGACTAGAGATGAGGAAAACAAGAGGAAGTTATCTCAGACTTGTGACAATCAACCATTTATAGCTAAGGCTCCAGTTATAATAATATTTGTAGCTGATTCCCATAGAATGAACAAGTATTTTAAAGTAAGTGGAGTAGAAGAGTATTGTAAGAAAAATAATAAGAAATTAAAAACTCCAGATTTGGCACAGTTGTTTTTAGCTACTGGAGATGCTTTTATTGCAGCACAAAACGCAGTGGTAGCTGCAGAGTCTTTAGGACTTGGTACATGCTATATAGGAGATATTGTGGAGCATCATGAAACTCATAGAAGGCTGCTTAATCTGCCAAATTGGGCAACCCCTGTAGCAATGCTTTGCGTTGGGTATTATCCAGATGATTATCCTAGAGTTATAGCACCTAGATTTGATAAAGAATGTATAGTTTTTGAAGAGGAATATAAAGATTTATCAGATGTAGAACTTAAAGAAATGTATAAGTATAACGAGAGTAAGCTTCCAACACCTAATGTTTATAATGCTGAGAATTTTGGACAAATGCTTTATGGAAGAAAATTTGGAACAGAATTTATGGATGAAATGAATGATGGATTAAGGAAAGCTGTTGAGGATTGGTTAAAAAAAGAAAGTAATTAATAAGTTAAAATTTTAAAATATAAGTATTATCTAATTTACTTAGTGATAGTTAGGATAGTTTTATGAAACTGAGGAATAATAATTATAAGAAGACTGCGATGTATATGCAGTCTAAAACGATAATGAATAAAATTAAATAACAATTCAATATTTTCATTGTTAAAGAAGTAGAGGTATGATATAGTTAAGCCATTGACGTTTCGAGGAGGAATTAATTTTGCAAAAGATAAAAATAATTTCAGATAGTAGTTGCGATTTAAGTTTAGAAACAGCAAGAGAAAATAATGTAGGTATATTACCAATTAGGGTAATTTATAAAGATAATGAATATTTGGACAAGATTGAAATAAGCTCTGAAGAAATGTATGCATCATTAAGCAGAGAAATTCCAACTACATCTTTGCCTAATATAGGTTATTGTCATAAACTATTTGATGATATTAAATCAGAAGGATATACTGATGTAATTGTTATAACAGTATCTAGCAAATTATCTGGTACATATAATAGCGTAAAAGTGATAGCTCATGATTATGAGGGGCTTAATTTTAGTTTTTTTGATACTAGAACACTAGGATATCCTGAAGGAACTATTGTACTTGAGGCTACTAAAATGGTGGACAAGGGTATGCAGGTTGAGGAAATATTAGAAAATCTTGAGAATGTAAGAGAAAGAGTATTTGGATATGTTGCTGTAAATACCCTCGAGTATATGGTAAAGGGTGGAAGAATAAGTAAGCTTAAAGGAACTTTGGGTGAAATGATACATTTAAAGCCAATTATATCATCTAATGATGATGGGGCATTATATAAATATGCTCAAAGCAGAGGAAGAGTTCAATCAATAAATAAATTAAAAAAAATATTGGATGAGCATTTAGAAAAAAGTCCTTGTAAAGTATGGGTTTTAAGTGGTGATGCAAAAGAAGAAGCAGAGGCTTTCTATAATTATTTTAAAACAAATCCAAGAGTGGAAGAAATTCACCTTGAGACAATAGGACCAGCTATGGGAGTTCATACAGGACCTAAATCTTTAGGTATATCAATATTAGAACTTAAATAAATAATAAGACATTCCTTTAGGGGGTGCCTTTTTTTATGTTAAAATTCATTATAAAATGATGTTGACAAAATAGTACGATAGTAGTACTATTTATTTAAAGGTATAGTACGATTGACGTACTAATTAAAATTTAATTTTAGTAAATAATATATAAGGAAACTCATTCTTATATTCATTTGGATGAGTAAGTTCGAATAACTAAATCGAAGATTTAGATTCTCACTTATAGTAATATTTTTAAGGAGTAGATTGGATGGATGATATGGAAAAGCAGCTAGAAGAGTTCAGTGATTTATGGAAACTTTTTGTGAGTTCTTCTAATGAAGATAAGATAAGGGAGGAATTCCCTAGAATATATAAGTTGACTACCATGGAGATTAGAATAATAAGCATTGTTTATAGTAGTGAAGATGTAATCCTCAAGGAAATATGTACAGCGCTAGAAATTCCTAAGAGTACTTTAACTAGCGCTATTGATAGGCTAGAGAGACTTAACTATATAAATAGAGTTATAAGTAACAGAGATAGAAGGTCCTATGGGTTAAAGTTAACGGAAGAGGGATATGAAGTTCAAAATGAACATCTGGCCTTTGAAAGAAAATTATATGGTTATTTATTAAATTCATTGGATACAAATGAAGAAAGAGAAATGCTTTTGCAATTACTAAGGAAAATAGTGAAAAATATTTAGAAGAAATTGAGTGGGATTTAAGTATATAGAAGGGAGAAAGTGATTATGGAAAATGAAAAATTAACATTGAGAGTACAACAAAGTTTAAATGATGCTTATGATGAAGCGGTAAGAAATAATCATCAACAGCTTGATATAATTCATCTTTTTTCAGCTCTATTAAACCAAAGAGATGGACTTATACCTAGTGTTTTTGAAAAAATGGGTGTAAATGTTGAAGGTCTTAAAAGTAGAGTGACATTAGAATTAGATAGGATGCCTAAAATTTTAGGTGAAGGGGCTCGTTCATCAGGAATTACTGCTACAAGAAAAATTAATGAAGTTTTAGTAAAAGCTGAAGATATTTCAGCTAAGTTTAATGATTCCTATGTAAGTGTAGAGCATGTGATGTTAGCTATTATGGATGTGGATTCCAATGGTGTAGTAGGTAAGATTTTAAAAGAATTTAATATAGATGAAAGCGGGTTTATGGAAGTTTTATCACAAGTTAGAGGAAATCAAAGAGTAGATACTAATGATCCAGAAGGGACCTATGATGCTTTAGCTAAGTATGGAACAAACCTTGTGGAATTAGCAAAAAACCATAAGCTTGATCCTGTTATAGGTAGAGATGAAGAAATTAGAAGAGTTATTAGGATTCTTTCTAGAAGAACTAAAAATAATCCGGTTCTTATTGGTGAGCCTGGGGTAGGTAAAACTGCTATAGTAGAAGGATTAGCTGAAAGAATTGTAAGAGGAGATGTGCCTGAGGGTTTAAAGGACAGAATAGTATTCTCATTAGATATGGGAGCTCTTATTGCTGGAGCTAAGTATAGAGGAGAATTTGAGGAAAGACTTAAGGCTGTACTTAATGAGGTTAAAGGTGCAGAAGGTAAGATAATTTTATTTATAGATGAGATTCATACTATAGTTGGAGCTGGTAAAACAGAAGGAGCTATGGATGCAGGAAACTTAATTAAGCCTATGCTTGCTAGAGGTGAACTTCACTGTATCGGAGCTACAACTTTTGATGAGTATAGACAATATATAGAAAAGGATAAGGCTCTAGAGAGAAGATTCCAGCCAGTTATAGCGGAGGAACCTAATGTTCAAGATACAATTTCTATTCTAAGAGGACTAAAGGAAAGATTTGAAATACATCATGGTGTTAGGATTCATGACTCTGCTATTGTAGCAGCAGCTAAGCTTTCTCATAGATATATTCAAGATAGATTCCTTCCAGATAAGGCTATAGACCTTATTGATGAAGCTGGAGCTATGATAAGAAGTGAAATAGATTCTCTTCCTACTGAGCTTGATATGGTAAGAAGAAAGTTGTTTACCCTTGAAACAGAAAGAGAAGCACTTTTAAAGGAAAGCGACGAAGGTTCTAAGATGAGACTTGAGGAGCTTCAAAAGGAGTTAGCTGAATTAAAGGATAAGAATGATGAAATGACTGCTAAATACGAGCAGGAAAAGGGCAAAATTCTTGAGATCAGAAGTTTAAAGGAACAGCTTGATGAAGCAAGAGGTAAGGTTGAGAAGTATGAAAGAGAATATGATTTGAATAGTGCTGCTGAATTAAAGTATGGAACTATTCCAAAGCTTGAAGCAGAGATTAAAGAAAAAGAAGAAAAGATGAGACAGAGATATGATACAGCTCTTTTAAAGGAAGAAGTTACTGAAGAGGAGATATCTCAAATCGTTTCTAAGTGGACTGGAATCCCGGTTACAAGGCTAGTTGAAGGTGAAAGAGATAAGCTTTTAAGACTTGAGGACGATCTTCAAAAGAGAGTTATTGGTCAAGAAGAGGCTGTAACTGCTGTATCAAGCGCTGTAATTAGGGCAAGAGCAGGAATGAAGGATGAAAATAAGCCAATAGGTTCTTTTATATTCCTAGGACCAACAGGAGTGGGTAAGACTGAACTTGCTAAAACATTAGCTAAAAATCTATTTGATAGTGAAGAAAATATTATTAGAATTGATATGTCTGAGTACATGGAAAAGTATGCAGTATCAAGATTAATTGGAGCTCCTCCAGGATATGTAGGATATGAAGAGGGCGGACAATTAACAGAGGCTGTTAGAAGAAAACCATATTCAGTAATTCTATTTGATGAAATTGAGAAGGCACATGAAGATGTATTTAATATCTTTCTTCAAATTCTTGATGATGGAAGACTTACAGATAATAAGGGGAAGACTGTAGATTTCAAAAATACAATTATAATAATGACTTCTAATATTGGGAGCAACTATCTTTTAGAGGACAATGGTGAAATAACAGAGAGAACTAGAAAGTTAGTTATGAATGAAATGAAGCACAGATTCAAACCAGAATTCTTAAATCGTGTAGATGATATTATAATGTTTAAACCATTATCTATGGAAGGTATTAAGCAGATTATAGATATCTTTATAAACGATGTAAGAAGAAGACTTGCAGATAGAAAAATTACCCTAACCGTTGAAGATAAAGCAAAAGAAATTCTTGCTAAAGAGGGATATGATCCAGTGTATGGTGCAAGACCTTTAAGAAGATATATTGGTAATGTATTAGAAACTATCATTGCCAAAAAGATTATAGCAGGAGAAATCTATAACGGATGCAATGTAACTGTTAAAGATGATGGTGATGAAAATATTACAGTAGCAGTCACAAGCTTAGCAAAATAGATGTTTTAAAGAGTTAATATAGCTATAATTAAGAAATATATTAACTCTTTTAAAAAAATAACTTGCTTATTTGAAATAATCATGTTATACTAAACAAGTGGTTAAGCCACAACAAAATAAAAATAAAATAAAGATTAACATATATATATAATAATTTTCTCCAATTAGAGGATTTGTTAATAATAGGTGAATCTTTAAAACGGAGGAATTTTAAAATGGCAGATAGAACATTAACATGCAGAGATTGCGGAAGCGAATTCATATTCACAGAGGGCGAGCAAGCTTTCTACGTAGAAAAAGGATTTGACAACGAGCCAACTAGATGTGCAGATTGCAGAAGAGCAAGAAAAGCACAAAGAAACAACAGATAGTAATATTTAATATTGCAACTGGAAGCTATAAGATTAATTCTTATAGCTTTTGTTTTTGTTAAATGTATGTTCAATGGGAATTTGGCAAAAGGTATAAATGTATTATTTGTAGTTATGTAACTATATAGATAAAAGAATATTACTACTAAGAAGAATCTTGGTTTTGAAATACGTTAGGAGAAAATTATGAAAAATGGATTTGAAAAATATAATTTAAATGAAAATATATTAAAAGCTTTAAATAACTTGGGGTTCATAGAGCCTTCAGAGGTACAGATGGAAACAATTCCAACTCTTATAAATCATGAAGATATTATAGTTAAGTCTCAGACTGGGAGTGGAAAGACTGCCAGTTTTGGAATACCTGTATGTAATGAGGTAGAGGTAGAAAATTCGAAGATAATGGCGTTAGTTCTTGTTCCAACAAGAGAGTTAGCACTTCAAGTTAAAGAGGACCTTTCTAATATAGGAAGACTTAAAAAGGTAAGATGTGCAGCAGTTTTTGGCAAGCAACCTTTTAACGACCAAGTTAGAGAATTAAAACAAAGAGTTCATATAGTGATTGGAACTCCAGGTAGAATTGGGGACCACATGAATAGAGGAAATCTAGACTTCAAGGATTTAAAATTTGTAATTATAGATGAAGCTGATAAGATGCTCAACATGGGGTTTATTGATCAAATAGGAGATATTCTAGATAGACTTCCAAGGAAAAGAACTACAGCACTTTTTTCAGCAACTATTCCTGACACTATAGAAAATTTATGTTCAAGATATATGGATAGTCCAAAGATAATGGAGATAAAATCAAAGGTGTTTAACCGTGAAAAAATTAAAGAAACTTATTTACCAATAGAAGTTAAGGACAAGGATAAAGCACTATGGAAAAATCTTTATGCAGCTACTCCGGATGCAGCTATAGTATTTTGTAATACAAGAGATAAGGTTAAATCAGTATATGAGAGTCTTAAATTAGAAGAAATTGCAGTAGAACAGCTACATGGTGATATGGAGCAAAAGGAAAGATTAGAAACAATGGAGAGATTTAAAAATAAGGAATTTAAAGTTCTAGTAGCCACGGATATTGCTTCACGTGGAATCCATGTAGATAATATTACCCATGTTATTAATTATGAGGTTCCAATGGAGAGAGAAAGTTATGTTCATAGAATTGGTAGAACAGGAAGAGCTGGAAGAGAAGGAAATGCTATTAGTTTTGTAGCACCTTATGAGAGAAAGTTCCTTGAGGGTATCGAGGAGTATGTAGGATATACCATTGAAAAAGGTGAATATCCTAGTGATGAAGCGGTGAAGAATGGAAAGGCTATCTTTAAAGAAAGTCAAAAGGAGCTTAACATAAAAGGAAGAACAAAAAGACTGACCGTTCATAATGAAATTACAAAGCTATATATTGGAGCGGGTAAGAAGAAAAAAATTAGAAATATTGATATAGTTGGTGCTTTAAGTAATCTACCAGAATTAACTGGTGGTGATATTGGAATAATTGATGTTCAAGACAATGTTACTTATGTTGATATTCTTAATAATAAGGGTAAGGGGCTGCTAAAAAAATATAAGGAGATTATCATTAAGGGTAAAAAAGTTAGAGTTGAGAGTGCTAGAAAGTAGTTATAGGAATAATAATGTGGGATTTTGGATTGGTGTTTATTGGATATTTTGTTGCTAATTTGAGTTAAGTCATCATAGATTTTAGAAAATTTTGTTTGTTAAAATGTACAAACGTATATGCAGTAATGTAAAATTTGTTTGTGCTTATTAAAGAAGCATAAGGAAAGAGAAAAGCTTTAAGAAAAGTCTGTAAAATATTAGCTTAAAATTTATCAGGTAAAATTCTGAATTGATACTTATTTAAAAATAAAATTGAAAAAGTATATTGTTTTATTACAAGGACCATGTTATACTAAGAGTGTAGAAATACAAAATAAAAAACATAAAGATTAACAAATAAATGACTTTCTCCTATTTTAGAGATTAGTTAGTTGTAAGTGAATCTTTAAAATGGAGGAATTGAAATGGCAGATAAAACTTTAACATGCAGAGATTGCGGAAATGAATTCGTATTCACAGAAGGCGAGCAAGCTTTCTACGCTGAAAAAGGATTCGAAAATGAGCCAGTAAGATGTGCTGATTGCAGAAGAGCTAGAAAAAACCAAAGAAACAGCAGATAGTTAATATTTGAGTTTCAAAAGAGTTATGAAAGTAATTTCATAACTCTTTTTTTATTTATATGTTTTTGTGTAATGAAAATATATACCATTCATTGAGATTTTAAATGAAAAGGTTTAAAAATACATTATTTATGTAAAATTTAAGACAAATATTCAAAAAATGCTTGAAATTAAATTTTACTGATGATAGAATTAAATCATAAAAAATAAAACAAAGATTTAACATCTATAACTTTCTCCATTTTTAGAGAATTGGTTAATTGAATGTAAATCTTTAAAAAATGGAGGAATTGAAAATGGCAGATAAGACATTAACATGCAGAGATTGTGGTAAGGAATTCGTATTCACTGAAGGCGAGCAAGCTTTCTACGCTGAAAAAGGATTCGAAAACGAGCCAACAAGATGCGTTGATTGCAGAAGAGCTAGAAAAGCTCAAAGAAATAACAGATAATTTTTGCAGAAAAAGCTATAGAATGAAAGTTCTATAGCTTTATTATTTGAGTGAGAGTCTAAATCTTTACCAAAGGGTACATGTGATTTAGCTCCTCGAACTTCCTCCACCGAATGAATATGAGGCGGAGTTTCATTAGTAAAAACAAAAAAATACTCCTTCTTAGATAGGTTATAATCTAAGAAGGAGTATTTTATTATACTGGTAGATTTAATAGGTTAACAGATAAAGTAAAGTATAATGTTAGTGCTATTGCGTCTACGATAGTTGTAATAAGTGGACTTGCCATTATGGCTGGGTCTAGCTTTAGTTTTTTAGCTATGATTGGAAGAATTCCACCCACTACTTTAGCTATTATAACTGTAAAGAATAAACTAATACATACAGTTATAGAAATTAAGAAGCTTGTCTTTTCAAAGTAGTATATTCTGAGGAAGTTTACTACAGCTAGCACACCACCAGTAATAAGAGCAACTCCTAGTTCTTTAAAAATAACCTTAAAGCCATCAGAAAGTTTAATATCGCCTAGGGCTAGTCCTCTAATAATAAGAGTAGAAGATTGGGATCCAGCATTTCCACCTGTATCCATAAGCATTGGTATAAATGCTGCTAAAATTACTACAGATGAAAGTACATCTTCAAAGCGTCTTATTATGTTGCCTGTAAAGGTAGCAGAAATCATTAGAACTAAAAGCCAAAGAATTCTATGCTTTGCAAGGTTCCATACACTAGTTTTAAGATATTCTTCTTCGTTTGGCTCCATACCAGCCATTTTTTGAAAGTCCTCAGTATTTTCTTGATCTATTATGTCTACGATATCATCGATAGTAATTATACCAACTAATCTTTTCTCATTATCAGTAACAGGAATAGAAAGTAGGTCATACTTCTTAAATAAGTGGGCAATATTTTCTTGGTCATCTAAAGTGTTAACAGATATAAAATCAGTTTTCATTAAATCTTCTATCAACATATCTTCAGGGCTTAGAATTAGTTTTCTAAGAGAAACAATACCTAAAAGCTCTCTATTATTTCCGATAACGTAGCAGGTATTAATAGTTTCTTTATCGATTCCAGTTTTCTTAATATGGTTTATAGCATCTGAAATTGTCATGGTTTTCTTTAAGTCTGCATACTCAATAGTCATGATGCTTCCAGCAGAACTATCTGGATAATTTAAAAAATGATTAATTATTTTTCTTGTATTTTCATCAGTGTTCTTTAGAACTTTTTTTACTACATTTGCAGGAAGTTCCTCGAGGAAATCTACAGTATCATCAATATAAAGATCGCTTATAATGCTAGAAATTTCACTGTCTGTTATAGAATTGATTATAAATACTCTTTCATCTTGATCAAGATAAGCAAATACATCAGCTGCCATATCCTTAGGTAATACTCTAAAAATTTTAACTACGGATTCCTGATCAACCTCTTCAAGTAAAGTTGCGATATCTACTACGTTTTTCTTTTCAAGCGTTTGTCTTGCTTCAATAAATTTTTTCTCATTAATTAATTTTAATGTGTTTTCCATTGTTATACCTCCTTAAAATTATTAAGTCAGTTAAATTGACTTAATTGAACTTTTGGGTTGGTTGTAGTTAGAAATAACAATGGAGATATAAAAAGGCACTAAACTTAATGTCTAATGCCATGATAAATACTATGTAAATTTTGCGTGGTAAAGCAATTAATTAATATATTGCTGTCTATTTCTACAAATTTAAAACAGAAAAAAAATCTAGCTTCATTTTCTAGAAAATATAAAAGGAGTGCAAGAATTTACATAAGACATATATTCATAGCTTAACATTAAATTTGTCGAGTGAACTATTAAATCTCCACTGCTGACAGGACTACTACCATCTTCCATGATTCTTACACCTCCGCTAATTCAAAATAATTATAGAAATAAAAAATCCCGCGTTAACTTAAACGCAGGAATGTATACTATAACATAACATTTCTCGTCCAAGTTTTAGCTCTGCAAGGCAATGAAATTGCATTAGATTAAGCCTTCTTTGTTCGGCAAAACCTGCTAACCAGTTAAGAATGTTTCCACTCTTTTACGGCAGCAACCCGTATCCTTGTAGTAACCTCACCTACCGAGGGTATTATTTAATTCTTCTTAAGTAAGCCTCTAAATTTTATATTTGGTTAAGGCGAACTTACTCATTCGAACAAATATGAGAATGAGTTTCCATATTTATAGTAGTACTTCACAGGAAAAATGTCAACCTATTTTTTCTTCATTTTGTAAAATTCCTGCTTCTGATTCACAGTATAGGAATCTTTTACTAGTCCATTTTATACCTAAGGCGCCTAATGGAGCGGTGAGTAAAATTGCAACTACAGATATAGCTAAGATTAAATCTCCTGATTCAACTCCCATTGATAGTGGAACTGCGCCCATGGCAGCCTGGACTGTGGCCTTAGGAATATAGGATATAATGCAGAAGAGTTTTTCTTTAGAATTAAGATTAGTGTTGAGTAAAGAAATAATTACGCCAATACTTCTAAAGATTAATCCTATAAGTACCAGCAAAATACCTATAATTCCGGCCTCTAGGGCTACAGAAATATTAACTTGAGCACCAACTAAAACAAATAATAAAATTTCAGCTAGGGACCAGATTTTATTAAAGCTCTGAGATAATGAGTCTGAGATTTTTGGTTCTTTATCCATTAATGTAAAGGACATAGTCATTACCCCTAAAAGGCTGGCTATAGTAATAATGTGTTCAAGGGCAACTTCTAAATAGGTTATAAAGATAGCTGAAGCGAGAACTATTAATACCTTCTTTGTAGTATCTAGATTAAAGAATTTAAAGACTTTCATAAGAAGTATTGCAATTATTAAACCTAAACTAATTCCAAGAATAATTGATATTGGAATTCCAAGGATTTGTCCTATAATGTTTATGTTTTTACCGCCATAAAGTCCTATAAAAGTAGTCATGATAGTTATTGCAAAGACATCATCTATGGAGGCAGCAGCAAGAATCAAAGTTGGGATATTTTTATTTGTACCAAGTCTATGATTTATTAAATTAATCATTTGGGGAACAACTACAGCTGGAGAAACAGCAGCAAGAATGAATCCTAGGATTCCGCCTTGTATAAAGGAAAAATCCAGTAGAAAAGTTGAAGCAATTGCGATTGCAAAGCCTTCTAAAATTCCAGGAATGCAACTCATTTTAAGAGCTGGTTTTCCTATGGATTTAAGTTCGGATTTTTTTATTCCAAATCCGGCTCTAAGAAGAATTACTATAAGAGCTATTTTCCTTAAGTCGGCAGAAATATTAAGAAGACTTCCATCAATAAGATTTAAGGAATAGGGACCTATAAGTATTCCTAAAAGAAGCATACCCAAAAGTCCTGGTAGCTTAAATTTTTCAAAGATATAGTTTGAGAAAATTCCAAGTAAAATAATAAGTGCTAGTGATATAGCCATTTAAATATTCCTCCTTAAATGAGCCTCCAAATCTTTGATTTGGCTAAGGCGAATTTACTCCTTCGAACGAATGTGAGAAGGAGTGTTCTTGATTAACTCCAAATTTTATATTTGGTTAAGGCGAACTTACTAATTCAAAGGTATGTGCGAATGAGTTTATATAATTTTAAGCATAAAAAATCTCCTACAGATACACCGATAGTGTTGCTGTAGGAGTCATTAGCATCCGCAGTTTAGGTGAACTCCATCACCTTAAGTGAGCGTCCAAATCTATGATTTGGCACCGCGAACTTACTCCACCGAACGTATGTGAGGCGGAGTATCATTGGTATCTCGTCCAAATCTATGATTTGGCACCGCGAACTTACTCCACCGAATATATGTGAGGCGGAGTTTCCATATCATTATATATTAAATTATACCAAAGTTATGCATAGTAATCAACCAAGTAAAGTATTTCGCATATCGAAGTTATTATAGAAATTGAAAGAATATTATGGTATTATGATAGTTATAGAATATATTTACAATAGATGGAGGGATTTTATGTTAGTAGAAAAGTTAGTAAATGCTTTCGGTGTTAGTGGTTACGAAAAGGAAGTAAGAAATGTAATAAAAGAAGAGGTTGTTGGTCTTGCAGATGAAATAACTGTAGATGCTCTTGGAAACCTAATAGTTTTTAAAGCAGGTATAGGTGAAAATAAAAAGAAGATAATGGCATCTGCACACATGGATGAAATTGGATTCCAAGTTATTAAAATAGATGACAAAGGTTTTATAACTGTTAGAGCCTTAGGTGGAATTCCTGTTTCAGGAACTAATATGGGAAGAGTTAAATTTAGAAATGGAGTTGTAGGCTTAGTTGCTTCAACAATTGCGCCAAAGGAATTAGCTACAGATACAAAAAAATTATTTATAGATATCGGAGCTAAGGACAAAGAAGAAGCTGAAAAATATGTGAGAATAGGTGATGTAGCTGCTTATGTAGGAGATTATGCAGAGCTTAAAGGAAACAACATCACAGGAAAAGCTTTAGATGATAGAATAGGCTGTTATATTTTAATAGAGGCTTTAAAGAAAATAGACAAGCCTTATAATGATTTATACTTTGTATTCTCAACTCAAGAAGAAGTTGGATTAAGAGGAGCAACAGTAGCTGCTAACAGAATAAATCCAGACCTTGGAATAGCTTTAGATGTAACTATAGCTAGTGACTATCCAAACTCTGGTGATGGTAGCAATAAAGTTGGCGGAGGAACAGCAATAAAGATTTCTGATGGATCTGTTATCTGTAACGAATATCTTGTAGATGAAATGATAGCTTGTGCTAAAGACAATGAAATTTTATATCAATTAGATGTTATTGATGGTGGAGGAACTGATGCTGGAGCAATAAATAGATCTAACTTTGGAGTTAGAGCTACAGGTATATCTGTTGCTACGAGATATGTTCACGGTCCAAATGCACTAATAAGTATGGATGATACTAATGCATCTGTAGAGCTTTTAGCTAAATATGTAGATAGAGAATTTGATTTTGATAAAGAATAAAAGGTAATAATAAAGGCACTCACTTGGTGGTGCTAAATGACTAGCATATGTGTGACAGAAGGAGTTTCTATTTTTTAAGAGGCTCCTTTTGATTATAAAAAATAGGGTTTTAAAGATCTGATATGAGGGGATAAAATGAAGAAAGTTAATATAATTGAAAATTATCATGGCAGGGATATATATGATCCATATAGATGGCTTGAGGACATAAATAGTGATGAAACCAAAGAGTTTGTAAAATCTCACAATGAGACTACTCGTAAGTTTATTGAAGAGTATGGTGATTATAATGAAATCAAAGAAGATATGATTAAGTACTCTTCTTTTGATAGAGGGAGCTGTCCTAGTAAAAAAGGAGAGTATTATTACTTTTTCTACAAATCAGCTACGGAAAATCAGCCAGTTCTATATAGAGCCAGGGAAATTGATGGGGATAAGGAAATTATAGTTAATCCAAATGAACTTTCGGAAGAAGGTATCTATGCCATAACCGGATTCTGGGTAAATGAAAAAAAGGATATCATGGCTTATGGAATATCGCATAAGGGAAGCGATTGGCAAACTATATACTTTAAGGATATGGGTACTGGAGAATTACTTAAGGATGAGTTAAATTGGTGTAAGTTTTCAAGTCTGTGCTGGCTTAGTGATGGAGAGAGCCTTATATACACAAGATATCCAAAGGCATATGATGTCCATGACCACAGAATAACTTATCATAATATGGTATCTGTTCATATATTGGGTACAAGCCAAGACGATGATGAGAATATTATTCATGGAATAGAGAAAAGTGAGTATTCTTATCATCTTCAAATTACCAAGGATGAAAAATATCTTGTTATGAATAGAAATAAACCTTTTGGCATTGGCTCAGTTATGGTTATGGAGATTTCAGAAGACATGTTATCAAATTTGGATAACATAAGTAAAAACATAGAATCTTATTTTACAACTATAGTTAACAATAAGGAGGAAGGCTTTGAATTCCTAGGGAACGAAGGTGAAAAATTTTATTTTATAACGGATTATGAAGCCTTCAATAAAAGAGTTATAGAAATTGATGTTACAAATCCGGATGAATCAGATTGGAAAACTATAATAGAGGAAAGTAGCACCACTCCTATTGAGACAGCTTTATTTACAGGGAAATATATGGCTTTAGTTAATATGGAGGATGGGTATCATAAATTATATCTATATGATATTGAAAATAATGGTGCTAAAAATATAGAACTGCCAGCTATGGGTGCGATAGAAGAGATAAGCTGCTGTAGTAAAGAAGAAATATTCTTTAGCTTTGCATCCTTCTTTATACCTACTACTATTTTTCAATTGGAAGTAGATAAGAGGGAACTAAGAGAGATTTGGAGGCCATATATAGATATTGATTTTAATGATTTTGTTACTGAACGGGTTTTTGTTGAATCTAATGATGGCACGAAGATACCTATGTTTATAAATAGAAGAAAAGATATGGTCCTTAATTCAAGTAATAGAACTGTATTGTATGCATATGGAGGATTTAATTTAAATAGAATTCCTGAATTTAGAGTTCCTGAAGTAGTTTGGATAATGAGGGGAGGAATCTATGCTGTTGCCAATATCAGAGGTGGAAGTGAGTACGGAGAGAGCTGGCATAAAGCTGGTATGCTTCATAATAAACAGAATTGCTTCGATGACTTTATAAGCTGTGGACAGTGGCTCATAGATAATAAATATACTTCAAATCAAAAATTAGCTATAAGAGGTAGAAGTAATGGTGGTCTTTTAACTGCTAGCTGTATGGTTCAAAGACCGGATTTATATGGAGCAGTTATTTCACAGGTGCCTGTTATAGATATGCTTAGATATCACCAATATACTGTGGGAAAGTATTGGATTCCAGAATATGGTGATGGAGAAAATAATAAAGAAGACTTTTTAAATATGATAAAGTATTCTCCACTTCACAATGTTAAATATGGTACTGTATATCCACCAGTGCTAATTGCTACGGGAGATAGCGATGATAGAGTTTTACCATGTCACTCCTATAAGTTTGCTGCAACACTAGAAGAAACTATGCCTGTCAAGGATAGAGTATTCTTAAGAGTTGAGAAGGATGCAGGTCATGGACAAGGAAAACCACTGGCGAAACTTATAGAGGTAGAAGCAGATATATATAGTTTTTTAGAAAAAGTTTTAGGTAAATAGGGGGAGAAAAAGTATGTTATTAAAAAATGGATTAGTTTTTTTATTAGAAGAGAATGGTTTTGTAAAAAGAGATATATTGGTAGAGGATGGAAAGATAGTAAAAATTGAAGACTATATAGAGGGTATTTGTGATTATGACTGTGCAGGAAAATACGTAATGCCAGGCCTTGTTGAAGCTCACTCGCACATTGGAATTTCAGAGACAGGTCTTGGATGGGAAGGTTCTGATGGAAATGAAGTAACAAATCCAATAACTCCAGGAGCTAGAGCAATAGATGCAATCAATCCTTTTGATATTGCATTTAAAGAAGCATTAGGAGGCGGAGTTACTGTTGCTTGTGCAGGTCCTGGAAGTGCAAATGTTATAGGTGGACAATTTTCTATTATAAGATTCACAGGTAATGTGGTAGAACAGATGGTTATTAAGGAAACTGCAGCAATGAAATGTGCATTTGGAGAAAATCCTAAGAGGTTTTATGGAAAGTCAGGAAAAGCACCTATGACTAGAATGGGAGTAGCTTATCTTTTGAGAAAAGCATTAACTGATGCGACAAACTATAAACTTAAAAAGGAAAAGGCTCAGGCTGAAGGAGATAATTATTTCCAAGTGGATTTAGAGATGGAAGCGCTACAACCAGTAATAAATAGAGAGATACCACTAAAGGCTCATGTTCATAGAGCTGATGATATATGTACAGTTATTAGAATTGCGAAGGAATTCAATTTAAAACTAACTTTAGATCACTGTACTGAAGGATTTTTAATAGCAGATTACTTAAAGGAACAAGGTTATCCAGCTATAGTTGGACCATCATTTGGAGCAAAGGGAAAAATTGAAACTAATAAAAAGGGCTTTAATAACGTAAAAGTTTTAAATGATGCAGGAATAAAAGTAGCAATAACTACAGATCACACAGTTACTCCACAATATTCTTTAATTATGTGCGCAGGTTTAGCCATGAAGGCAGGACTTAGCGAACTTGATGCATTAAAGGCTGTTACAATTAATCCAGCTGAAATATTAGGTATTGATAATATTAAAGGGAAATTAGCAGTTGGCATGGATGCAGACATAGCAATCTGGAGTGAAAACCCTTTAAATTTACAGGCTAAAGCAGAAATAGTCTTTATTGAAGGAAAAGAAGTATTTAGTGAGTAAAATTCTCTTTACATTATTTTAAGATTGTAGGAGAATATAAACATAGATTTAACTGTGGTAAATATGGTTAAATCTACGTTTATAAAAGAGCATAAGGAGGAAAGCCAATGTTAAATTTTACATTAAATAATCCAACTAAATTAGTTTTTGGTGCTGATACAGTAAAAACTATAGGAAAACATATAAGTAAATCAGGAATAAAGAAGATTTTATTAGTATATGGTAAAAACTCTATTAAAACTAATGGAGTATATGATAATGTTATTAATTCTTTAAAGGAAAACAATATAGAGTGGCTAGAACTTTCAGGAGTAAAACCAAATCCAGTTCTTTCAAAGGTACAAGAAGGAATAGATATGGTTAAAGAAAATGGAATAGAGGGAGTTTTAGCAGTAGGTGGGGGAAGTGTTGTAGATTCTTCTAAAGCTATAGTTGCTGGAGCTTGTTATGAGGGAAATGTTTGGGACTTCTTTGAGGGCACAGCAAGAGTAGCTAAGGCACTTCCATTATTTACAGTATTAACTCTTTCGGCTACAGGTTCAGAGATGAATTCTGGAGCGGTTGTAACTAATGAAGCAGAAGGTAAGAAGTGGAGCTTTGGTTCACCATATACGTTCCCAAAGGTATCTATATTAGATCCTACAGTTCAAAGTACATTACCAACAAATCAAACTATTAACGGAGCTGTTGATGCTATCAGCCACGTGTTTGAACTTTATTATGGTGGAACTAAGCAGACAGATATGGTTGATGAACTTTCAGAAGGAATTATTAGAACAATAATTAAACATACGAAAGTTCTATTACAAGATCCAGCAAATTATGATTCAAGAAGTGAAGTTGCCTTTGCTGCAACATTAGCACTTAATGGATTAAACGGAATGGGAAGAGAAGGAGATTGGGCATCTCACTGCATTGAGCATTCTTTATCAGTTTTCAATGATATTTCTCATGGCTCAGGTCTTGCAATTCTTATGCCGGCTTGGATGAAGTATGTTTATAAGGAAGATATACCTAAGTTTGCTAAGTTTGCACAAAATGTTTTTGGAATAACTGAAGGTAATGAAGAGGAAAGAGCGCTTAAAGGCATTGAAGCTTTGAGAGACTTCTATAAATCAATAGGAGCACCGATAACCTTAAGTGAAGTTGGAGTTAAGCTAGAAAATTTAGACTTTATAGCTGATAATGCTGCTATGCAGGCACCGTTAGGAACATTTAAGCCACTATATAGAGATGATATTTATGAAATTCTGAAGATAGCTCTTTAAAATTTCATAAGAATAAAAAGTAGGATTTGTTATATATCACTGAATAACAGGTCCTATTTTTTTATGTGGAAAATTATATATAATAGTTAAGAATGAATTATACTATTGTTACCTATGTACCAATAATAGTATAATAAGAATAGGAATTGACAAAATATTCATTTAAAGTAGGTATATGGGGGAGAAAGAATGATAGATTTATATAAAAAGATTAAAAGAGAAAATATAACACTTTACTACGTAGGAACTGATATGATTATTGCAGGAGATACTATGGAGGTATTACTTAATGCATATAAGACCTTATCTAAATATCACGGCTTAGATAAAAAGAATTTATCAATTAGAGTTATTATTGCTTCAACAAGGAAGGATTATGATACGCATTTAGCAGAAGAATTAAGACTTGCAGGTAAGATTCCTTCTAAAAAATCTGAGGTGGCTAGAACACATATAAATGATATATTGCTCCTATCTACATTTGCATATAATGATGAAGCTACGGTGGAGTATACGAGGGAAAATTACTATACAACGCTTATAGATAGTATGAACAAGGTATTTGAGACCTTCTTATCTATATAAAAATAAAATGGCTATCCCAGAAGTGGGATAGCCATTTGTTTTATTAAAGACTTTCTTTTTTACCAAGTAAATAAGTTAATATAAATCCTACCACAAAAGTTGCTATTGATACTATACCCATAGTTCCAAGGGTGAATCCAGGATATACAGCGAAAATAGAACCAAGAATTAATCCACAAATAGCAAAGTATGTTGGTTGTGGGAATCTGGTTAGAAGAGCTTCTATAACCTTAGTCATAGTTGCAATTCCTATTAATACACCAAGACCTATTGGAATAAGCAGAGGAATATTAAAATCTGAAATTGCTGTTGTGAAAGTAGTGTAAAGTCCTAGAATTAAAAGCACTAGAGAACCGCTAACACCAGGAAGAATCATAGTTGCCGCTGCTATGAAGCCTGCTGCAAATAAACTTATAAAAGATTTTACTGAAAGAGTTGTTATAATTACAGTAGTAGTATCTTTTTCACCAAAGAATGACATTCCTATCATAAGTACAAGAGTTGCGATAAACCAAATATAGTTTGATGGCTTAACTTTATCCTTTGTAGCTCTTTTATAAAGCAGTGGGAATGAACCCAGAATAAGTCCTATGAAGAAAAAGTTTGTTGGCTCTGCGTAATTATTAAGAAGTGTTGTTATTAGCTTACTAAATAAAATAATACCTAGAGCGGTACCTATTGCAATTTCTCCAAGGAAGAAAATACTCTTTTTCCAATTCTTAAAGAAGGTATTGATTGCAGAAAGTAGTTTATCATAGATTCCAAGAACTACAGCCATGGTTCCACCACTAACACCAGGAATAACGTTAGATATACCAATGACCATTCCTTTTAAAATATTCATTATATTATCCATTTTAAATCTCCTTTTTATGTAATGTCGTTCATTTATAAGTAACAAATATAATTATATTGATATTATCTACAATTTGCAAATTAATTAGCAAGATTTAACATAAATATAACACATGTAATATAAAACCTTCCTTTCGTACATACTAATGTCAGTTAATATATAAGGAAGTGATGGTATGGATTTATCAAGAAATTTAGAAGAAAATTTGAGGATAATAAAGTCTAAGCTCAATGTTGATAAAAGCTTTGATTTAATTAACAGAAACATAATTATAGGTGGAAGAAAAACTGCTCTATTCTTCATTGATGGATTTATTAAGGATGATGTCATGGAGAGAATTATGGAGAGTTTCTTTAAGATAACTCCTGAGCAGTTGGATAAAATGGCTACGGCTAAAGGTTTTAGTGAGTCTATAGTTCCTTATGTAGAGGTAGATACAGAGAAGGATATAGATAAAATAATATCAACATTTTTAGGTGGACCTACAGTTATGATAATTGATGGCTTTGATGAAGCTATCATAATGGATTTAAGGACTTATCCCGCACGAACTTATGGTGAGCCTGAAAAAGAAAAAGTTACTAGGGGTTCAAAGGATGGATTCTTAGAGACCATAGTTTTTAATACAGCACTAATTAGAAGGAGAATTAGAGATCCAAAACTTACCTTTGAAATGTTATCAGTAGGTACAAGGTCAAAGACTGATGTAGCTATTGGGTATATTGAAGGTTTGGAAGATGAAACATTATTAAATCAGACTAGGGATAGGATTAATAATCTAAAGGTAGAATCTCTGACAATGAATATGCAAAGTTTGGTTGAAGGACTAATAAAATATAAATTTTATAATCCTTTTCCAAAAGTTAGGTGTACTGAAAGACCAGATGTAGCAGCAGCACAGATTCTAGAGGGAAGTATTGTTCTCTTAATAGATAATAGTCCTGATGTTATGATATTACCTTCATCATTCTTTGATTTTGTTCAAGAAATACAAGACTTCTACTACACTCCAATTATTGGAGTTTATTTAAGAATAATAAGAAATTTAGTTGGAATTTTAACCTTACTATTAACTCCAACCTGGCTTTTGTTAATGCAATTTGCAGATAGGTTACCTGCTAGCTTAAAGGTATTAACCGTTGCTGAAATGAATTCAGTACCTTTAGCAATACAGTTTTTATTATTAGAGGTTGCAATAGATGGATTGAAAATGTCATCATTAAACACTCCTGGTGTACTAGGAAGTACTTTGGGAATAATAGGAGGCCTAGTTCTAGGTGATTTTGCAATAAAATCAGGATGGTTTGTACCAGATACAATTTTATATATGGCCATAATTGCAGTAGGAAGTTTTACTCAGCCTAGCATTGAACTGGGATATTCTATAAAATTCTGTAGAATGTTACTTTTGGTGTTAACTTGGGCATTTAGTATTTGGGGATATGTAGGAGGGCTGATACTAATAATTATTGTTATTGCCTCAAATAAAACGCTTACAGGTAGAGGATATTTATATCCACTAATTCCATTTAATTGGAAGGCTTTGAAGGGAAGATTTTTGAGAAGATCATTAAGGGAAGCTAGTAGTGGGGAGGAGCGAGGCGTTAAGTAGATTATATTTAA
>DALZNT010000015.1:0-3694 GCA_032005505.1 Clostridium sp.
CAAGCTAAAATGATGGATTATCAAATTCTAAAGAAATGTGATCAAGGCTGCATAGGTGGTAAGGAAAAGTTAGAGGATTGTGAATGTAAAAAGGCTATATATCAAGAAAAATATGAAGGTGATCATTGTAGATTAGAAATAGATATGGATAAAGAAGAAGATTCTGATAGTCACGAAGATTATATTGAATGTAATTACAGTGAGCATAAGGTAGATTCTATTAGTGATGTAGAAAAGTTGCAAGCTAAAATGATGGATTATCAAATTCTAAAGAAATGTGATCAAGGCTGCATAGATGGTAAGGAAAAGGTAGAGGATTGTGGATGTAAAAAGGTTATATATCAAGAAAAATATGAAGGTGATCGTCGTAGATTAGAAAATAGAGATAGTAAAAAGAAGAGTATGTGTTATGATTGTACAGGGGACAAGGACAATTGGAGTGGCTCTGAATATTCTATTTATGATATGTATTTAAATAATTGTGACTATGGATACAAAGGCCATGACGACAAGAAAAAACATAAGAAAAAAGAGAGCTGTGAAGGTAAGCATGATAAAAAGAAGAAGAAAAAACATCATTAAAATATAAAAGTAAAATGTGACCCCCGTCCTTATTTAATTAAAGATGGGGGTCTTGTATTAAGCTTCTTTTGGTTTAGAAGTTATGTTCTCTGCATTGATAGTATATTCGAAAGTATGTTTACCATCTTCGTCATACTTTTTAATGTCAGGAAAAGCTGATTCATCTTCGTTGTATAAACAATCTTGACTACATTCACAAGAAGTAACACCTTCTTCAGAGTCAGAACATCCATAGATATTATCAGTGTCATAGTCTTCAGTATCTACATCATCAGCATTTAATGCTTCGCAGACTGCTTTTGTTCCTTTATTTGTAACTACTTCTACGATTTTATCAATGATTACAACGGCACCAACTATAGCTAATGTGTTAGTTATGATTTTTTTGAAATTCATAGTATCATTCCTTTCTTACTACTCTTATTTAGTATATGCGCTAAATAAGAATTTATGTTGTTATATTAATTAAATCCATTGAAAAACTAGGAAAAATAATAATTAAATATTATAGCTTCGAAGTTTTTTCATTATGGATTCAAGAGCAAACATTTGAGTTTGGAGTACATTTAAATTTTTACCAAGACTATCATCCTTTAGAATAAGCCTATTAAAAAGCTGCAATTCCGTTGGATTTAGACATTGTTTAAATTCATGTTGTCTATCTAGTGGAATATTAGAATATTCCTTTACAATGTCATAGCAGTACTCTAATAAATTATTATTTATATAGGTTGCTCTATTTTTATAATTTTTCTTACAGACTTTAAAGCCTATTACAATTATAATTACTAAAACAAGTAGGGGATATATATTGTCCATGGTATTTCTCCTTAAGTTTATATGATTTATATTTTATATTATACACTAAATTAAGCCTACAAGCATTTTTATTGCTACAGCTAAAGACATAGTGATAAATATAGGTTTAATAATTTTATTCCCCTTAGTAATAGCTAACTTTGTTCCGATCTTAGCACCGATAATCATAAAAATACAAACTGGAATTCCAATTTTATAATTTATATTTCCACTAAGAGCAAAGGTTATAAGTGCTGAAAGGTTGCTTACAAAATTTAAGACTCTGGCATTAGCAGAAGCTTTTAAAAAGTTGAAGCCTAAAATACTGATAAAACCAAATACTAAAAAAGAGCCTGTACCAGGTCCGAAAAAGCCATCATAAAATCCAAGAGAAAATCCAAGTAATATTGATAGCGATAGGTTCTTTTTAGTAAAACCTTCAAAAGTATCTTTTTCACCAATAGTTTTAGAGAAGAATGTATAGATGCCTATGCCTAAAACTAGAACCAAAACTAAGGGTTGTAGAAAACCTTCATCTATAAGAAGAACTGTTTTTACACCTAAAATTGACCCTACAAGGGTAAAAGGAGCCACTATTTTCAGGAGCTTAAAGTTACAATTACCAGAACGAATAAAGCTTATTGAACTAGTTAGCGAACCCATAGATGCAGCAAATTTATTTGTGCCTAGAGCTATGTGAGTTGGAAGACCAGCAATCATATATGCTGGAACGCTTATTATCCCACCGCCACCAGCTATAGAATCTACAAAGGATGCCAAAAAACCAGCACAGCACAGAAAGATTAAAGTATAAATATTCATAATTCCTCCAATATTTTCAATGATATTCAACTTCTATTATAATGGTAATTAAGGAAAAAAGAAACTATAATTACATATAAGTTAAGTATTAAAAAGGTTATTTGTAGATATATAGAAATAATAAAATAATAACTCAATTAATTGTAAAGAGTAATTGACAGCATAATACAATTAATTCATAATAGAAGAAGTGAGATAACTAAATAATGAGGGGGAATAATAATTGTCATCAGATAGAAGGTTAAAAAAAGCTATAAGTGTAGAAGGTTTTGTATTCCTGATTATTTTTCTAGGATTTTTTATAGTAATGGGAAGTATTATGGGCACAATAAATATGTTTAATACACTGATGAATACGGCATACAATTTACTAATAAACACAGTATTTTACATAATGGCAATTGCGGTATTAGCAGGATCTATATCAGGACTTTTGTCTGAATTTGGGGTAATTTCATTAGTAAATAAGCTATTATCACCACTAATGAAACCAATATATGATTTGCCTGGTGCTAGTACAATTGGTGTAGTAACTACATATCTTTCAGATAATCCAGCAATATTAACTTTAGCAGAAGATAAGGGATTCCGTAGATATTTTAAGAAATATCAATTACCAGCTTTAACTAATTTAGGTACAGCCTTTGGTATGGGATTAATTATTACAACCTATATGATGGGGCAGAAATCACCTATAGGCGAGAACTTTGTAGTTGCTGCAATAATAGGAAATGTTGGAGCTGTTTTAGGGAGTATAGTAAGTACAAGATTAATGCTTAGACATACTGCAAAGATTTATGGAAAAGAAGATCTTTGTGTTATAGATGATGATGGAGTTTTTGATATGTTGAATTACCGAGAGATTAGAGAAGGTTCTGTTGGCTCAAGAGTAATGGCATCAATGCTCGAAGGTGGATCTTCAGGGGTTAAGATGGGAGTGGCGATTATTCCAGGAGTTCTTATTATATGTACATTAGTACTAATGCTTACTAATGGCCCTTCAGCAGCAGGAACATATACCGGAGCGGCATCAGAGGGCGTGGCATTATTGCCTTGGATTGGACAGAAGCTAGAGTTTATTTTAAAGCCTCTATTTGGATTCCAAAGTCCAGAAGCTATAGCATTCCCAATTACTTCTTTGGGAGCAGTAGGAGCAGCAATTGGCTTAGTTCCAGAAATGCTACAAAAGAATTTAATTGGTGGAAATGAAATTGCAGTTTTCACAGCTATGGGAATGTGTTGGAGTGGATATTTAAGTACTCATGTGGCAATGATGGACGGGTTAAAATGCAGGGAACTTACAGGTAAGGCAATTCTTTCACATACATTTGGAGGACTTGTGGCAGGTATTTCAGCACACTTTTTATATTTATTGTTTAGAATGATAGCAGGATAAAATAATAAATGAGATATTCAGTATTTACTGAGTATCTCATTTTTGTATTTAAGTGTGAATCTAAATTTTCAATTTATTTACTCGAACTTACTCAAT
>DALZNT010000015.1:3794-44999 GCA_032005505.1 Clostridium sp.
CGAATGAATATGAGATAGAGTTTCCTTTAAGTGAGAGTCTAAATCTTCGATTTAGCTATTCGAACTTACTCAATCGAATGAATATGAGATAGAGTTTCCTTTAAGTGAGAGTCTAAATCTTCGATTTAGTTACTCGAGCTTACTCAATCGAATGAATATGAGATAGAGTTTCCTTTAAGTGAGAGCCTAAATCTTCGATTTAGTTATTCGAACTTACTCAATCGAATGAATATGAGATAGAGTTTCCTTTAATAATGTAATTACTTTCTGCCAGCACCGCCACCACGGGAAGAGCCACCACCGAAGCCACCGCCACGAGAGCCACCACCACGAGAGGAACTTCCACCAAAGCCGCCACGAGAACCACCAAAACCACTGCCACTTCTGCCAGCTCCACCTCCACGGGAAGAACCTCCACCAAAAGAACTAGGTCTTGAACTACTATTTCTAGGACCACTTCCAGGGCCTCCACCCATAGGTCCACCGAAGCCACCAGGACCTCTATGATCATCATCATGATGGTCATGATGATGCCACCAAGGGAAGAAAAAAGGTCTAGGACGAGGTATTCTAGGTCCGTAATAACCACCATAATGTCGTCGTCTACGTCGACCAAATAAACCAGTATAACGTAGAGTGAATAAAAGTATTATAAGGAATACACCAAATGGAATAACTACATCACTAAAGAAACTACTGCTAGGTTCCTCGTAATAATTTTCATTATAGTAATTGCTATTAGTGTCGTTGTTAATAGGATTTGAACCTTGAGGCTGTGTAGCAGAAGAACCATAAATACTGTCCATTTCATTAAGAAGGGCATTAAAGGTATTTTTAACGGCTTTATCATATTTTCCAGCATCGAAGTCATCTGCTAAGTAATTATTTAAGATTTTATCTAGAGTTCCACTAGAAATACTACTTATAAGACCGGAGCCTTGAGTTATCCAAAATTTATCCTCTCCAGGAACTAGAAGGAGAAGAATACCATTATTTTTTTCAGCAGAGCCAATTCCCCATTCATCGAAAACAGCATAACAGTAGGTTTCAGAATCATAGCCATCGGGTAGAAAATCTACAGTTAGGATGGCTATTTGAGCACCTGTATTTTCATAAAGAATATCATTTTGTTCTACAATATAGTTTTCTAAATCTGTAGATAGAATATCAGCATTGTCAGTTACATATAGAAGTTCAGAGGGACTAGGTATATTAGATGTAGCACTTACTAGGGTTATGGTGTTAGATGTGAATAGAAGCGCTACAGCTAAAAATAATACCAGTTTTCTTACCTTTGAAAATAAATTATTCATTACTTACCCCCTTTGAAAATTTTTTAAATTATTGAAATAGTTCCAAAGATTTAACGAAGGTTAGCTTACTTAAAATATTTGCAGGAAAGTTTTTTAATGCTCCGTTAAAGTCATTGGCGTAATCATTGTATTCATCGTGTTTAATGGTATCCCCATAACTACGAAATTCAGTATAAATTCTAGTTGGATTTTTAGAAAAATTATTTAGCAGCTCTTCCTTTTGAGTAATGCCTTGTTTTTCTAGAGTACTATAGAGGTTAAACATAGTTTCCTCAAGATTATTATTTGCCTTATATTTTTCATTAATAGTTGTAGCTCCGTTTAATTCATTTCGAGCCTCCTCAACATCGCTTATTGCTGCGTCATCAGGCAATAGGTAGGGGCTAGATACTGTAATTAAATTTCTAGCAAGTTCAAAGCGCTTATTCAAATCACTTTGAATACAAAGACCATCACCATTTACTCCATTGTAAAAGATAGATTCAGCTTTATCAGATAGCTTTGTGAGGGAATTGTGGGAACCAATTAAGGTTGCAGCAATTATTAGGAAAACCATTGCTATCTTTGCAAATGTTTTATTTTCTAAAATAGTCATAGAATCCTCTCCTTAACTTCTAATATCAAGGAGCTTCTGCTTTAATTCACCTTCTATACGGCCAATTTCAGCTTCAGCTTCACGGCGTTTCTTACGTCCTTCATCTTGAATTTGAACAACTTCATCAAGGGTAGAAATAAGAGTTTCATTAGTGTGTTTTAAGGTTTCTATATCAACTATGCCACGTTCACTTTCTTTAGCAGTTTCAATGGTTGCCATTTTAAGAGTTTCTGCATTTTTACGAAGTAGGTCATTAGTCATATTAGTTACTTCACGCTGAGCTGCTATTGCTTGTTGAGAATGAGCTACACCTAGGGCTATAACCATTTGACTCTTCCATAGAGGAATTGTATTAACAATGGTAGATTGAATTTTCTCTGCCATGAGTGTATCGTTATTTTGAACTAATCTAATTTGTGGAGCCATTTGAATAGAGATTATACGGGTAAGTTCTAAGTCATGAAGCTTTTTTTCAAAACGGTCACAAAGATTAGCTAAATCATTGGCAGCCTGAGAATCTTCTGGAAGACTAGAAATTTTAGCCTTTTCGATAAGCTTAGGAAGGTCAGTACTGCGAACTTGTTCAAGTTTCTTCTTACCAGCAAGGATGTACATAGATAATTCTTTAAAATAAACGAGATTTATCTTATACATTTCATCCAGCATAGCCACATCCTTAAGAAGCTGAACTTGATGATTTTCTAAAGCAGAGGTGATTTTATCTACATTAGCTTCAGCAGAGTTATACTTTGTTTTTAAAGTAGATATATTATTTCCTGCTTTTTTAAACATTCCAAAGAGACCTTTAGGCTTTTCATCTGCAGCAAAACCTTTAAGCTCACCAACTAAACTAGTAATCATTCCTCCAACTTCTCCAAGGTCCTTAGTTTTAACTTTATTGAGGGCAGATTCTGAGAAACCTGCTATCTTCTTTTGAGAAGCAGCACCATATTGTAACACCATATTTGCATTTGTTATATCAATTTGCTTAGCAAAATCGTCTACTATTTTTTTTTCTTCATCACTAAGGGAGTCATCAATCTTAATTGGCTCAACTTCAGATTTTGCAGGCGTCACTGGAGATGGCGCATCAAAGGGATTTAGAGTTAAGCTGGGAGTAATATCCAAAAGGGATGAAGTACTTTCCATATTCTTTAATTCATCTGACATATATAAATCCTCCTTTATAATAGTTTATTTTTATTATGAAAATTAGTTCGTAGTAATTATTTAAATGAATTTTTATCTATTAAACCTTCTTGAGCTAACATACCTTCTAAAACTGTTATATCTGTAGAAATATCTAAAGCTTGATCTGCAAAGAGATTATCAAGTTGTTTTTCAAAGGCATCTGCTATAGTTGAAAGAATTCCTTCTATATTAGTAAGGGTTTTATGAATATTGTCCCCAGGAATTGATTGTTCACTTAAGCTAATATAAGAATTTAAAAGCTTAAGAAGGGTAGGTAGATAGTAATTCATAAATTTTCTTATTTGAGATGCATCTTTAGGATACTTTGCAATATATCTAAAGATTTTATCAGTAGCCTTTTCCATACGAAGAATTTCTGTAGTAAGCTTAGGATCAGAAATTTTATCATTAGCTTCACGAATTTGATGTAAATAAGAAAGACCACTATCAATAATAGCATCTACATCAGCATTGCCAGACTCAATAGGTTTTTCATTAATTGGTACAAGAACTCGTTTTTCAGGCGTTATTTTATAAATAATAAAGTAAAGTATAATGGAAAGTATGCCCACTAACATGAAGTCAAACCATCGATACATTGGGAAAATAAAGGCATAGACTAGCCAAAATAAACCAACACCATAAAAAGCATATGGTGGTTTGTGGAATTCTTCCTTCATGTTTCTGGGAATAGTAGAACCTTTATTGTCACTATTTTTCATAGAATCACCGACCTTTTCTAGAATTTTGATATGTAATTTAATTCTAAAGTTATTTGAATAATATGTAAATATATAGGGCGTTTTTTATTGCCTTCAAATAGAAGTATATTCCTAAAATTATTTATATATACATGTTGTATTTTTATCCCAATAAAGTGATTTTAAGAAAAAGGAATTTTAGAAGAAAGAGATAAATATATAAGAGAAACATTCTATTGAGCAACATATAATGTAATATGAAATTAAGTTTAGTGTGGAGGCAGTATGGTTGAGGGAAAATATAATTTAATATTGAAAACACCCAGGGGGAATGAAAAAGGAAATTTAGTTATTATACAGCAAGGAACTAGCATAATGGGATATTTGACCTATATGGGAACAAACTATAAGTTTTCAGGTGGAAAAGCAAGTGGATATGACTTTGATTTTTCGGGGGAATTTAAATGGTTGTTCATGAGGGTACCATATAGAGCAAGGGGGCAAGTAATAAGAGATAAATTAACAGGAGTTGTTTATACTAAATATGGAGATTTTCCTGTGGAGGGTGTTAAAGTATAATTATAATTTAACATATTAAATAAGAAGATATGGTGTTAAGAGACACCATATCTTCTTATTTATTTACAACATTTACATTCAGTACACTCTGATATATCGTTTAGGTATACTCTATTGTCACATCTACTACATAAATCACAGTCTTCGGTATAATAATCAGTTTCTTCATCGTAAATATCATCATTTTCAATGAGTTCTGAAGGGTCAGTATAATTTCCTATGTTACTCATGATTATTCCTCCTTTAGATTTCATTCAAAAATTAAAAATATAGAATCATTATCGTTATAATTTCCAATAATATAAATTTTATACCTAAAGGATATAAATCATTTTAGTTAATATGAATATGCATAAAATCAATCTAAGAATTTCAATATATTTGAGAAGAATTTTATATGGAAAACATTTCTATATATTAATATAATTAAGATGTAACCAATGAAATTGATTACATAGGTTGCGAAAATATATAAAATGGAGGGGTAGTTATGAAAAAGTTAAAAAAATTCCTTGCAATTGCTATATCTGTTATGATGATATCTTCTTTAGCTGGATGTTCATCAAATAGTAATAGCGATGACAAACCTGCTGATAATGGTAGTACAGCTGAAAATAATGGTGGAAAAGATACAGATGGAGAAGCAGTTAAGGTAGGAGTATTCCTATACAAATTTGATGATACTTATATTTCTACAGTTCGTCAAAGTTTACAAGCAATTCAAGATGACAAAGAAAATAAGCGTAAGATTTCTTTCGAATTCTTTGATGGTAAAGGTGACCAGGCTGTTCAAAATGATGCTATCGATACAGCTATAGAAAAAGGTTTCGATTTATTATTAGTAAACATAGTTGATATTGGTGCAGGCCAAACAGTAGTTGATAAGATCGCTAAAGCAGATGTTCCAGTAATATTCTTTAACAGAGAGCCAAAAACAGAGGAACTTAAGTCTTATGATAAAGCTCGTTTCGTTGGAACAAATGCTAAAGATGCTGGTATTTTACAAGGTCAAATCTTAACTAACATTTGGAAAAATAAAAAAGACACTATAGACCTAAATGGAGATGGAAAACTTCAATATGTTATGTTAAAAGGTGAACCAGATAATCCAGAAGCAGTTGCAAGAACTGACTACTCAGTATCTACATTAAAAGATAATGGTATAGAAGTTGAAGAACTTGAATTATTAGTTTGTAACTGGCAACAAGATTTGGCTCAAACAGGTATGGAAGCATGGCTTTCAAAGTATGGTAATAAGATAGAAGCAGTTATCGCTAATAACGATGGAATGGCTCTTGGAGCAATTGCTGCATTACAAAATCAAGGTTATAACAATGGTGGAGATAAATATATGCACGTTGTAGGTGTTGATGCTACAGAAGCTGCTCAAGATTATATTAACCAAGGATATATGTCAGGAACAGTTCTTCAAGATGCTCCAGCTATGGCTAAAGCTCTTTATGAGTGTGCAATGAACATGGCTAATGGAAAAGATGCTGTAGATGGAACTAATTATAAATATGACGATACTGGCATAGCAGTTCGTATTCCTTATGCTGAATTTACAAAAAAATAATGAGTAATTAAAATAAACTGCATGGTGAGAAAATCATCATGCAGTTTAAAAAAATAAGTAGAAACGTGGTGAAGTTATTTATGGGAGATTCAAAATATGTACTAGAAATGATTAATATATGCAAGAGTTTTCCAGGGGTTAAGGCTCTAGACAATGTTCAGTTAAAGGTAGAGCCAGGCACTGTACATGCACTTATGGGTGAAAATGGTGCAGGAAAATCCACATTGATGAAATGCTTATTTGGTGTTTATATTGAAGATGATGGAGAGATTTTTGTTGATGGACAGAAGGTTAAGTTTTCAAATCCAAGACAGGCTATGGATAATGGAGTAGCTATGGTTCATCAAGAATTGAATCAGGTTCTACAAAGAGATGTTATGGATAACATTTGGCTTGGAAGATACCCAAATAAGGGTGGAATAGTTAGTTCTAAAACAATGTATGAAGAGACTAAAAGGGTTTTGGATGACCTAGAGATTGATGTAAATCCAAGAGTTAAGATGGCTAAGCTATCCGTATCTCAAAGACAGATGGTGGAAATTGCAAAAGCTGTTTCTTATAATGCTAAAATTTTAGTACTTGATGAGCCAACCTCATCATTAACTGAAGAGGAAGTTGATCACCTCTTCAAAATAGTAAATAAACTTAGAAAACAAGGCTGTGCTATTATATATATTTCTCATAAAATGGAGGAAATTCTTAGAATATCAGATCATGTAACTGTTATGCGTGATGGTAAGTGGATTGATACTAAGCCGGCGTCAGAGCTTACAACAGCAAAAATCATAAAGTTAATGGTTGGTCGTGATTTAACAAATCGTTTTCCACCTAAAACAAATGAACCAGGGGATGTAATTTTAGAGATTAAAAAATTAACTGGAATGTATCAGCCATCGGTTGTAGATGCTTCTTTTGAACTTAGAAAGGGAGAAATTCTCGGAATTGCTGGACTTGTAGGTTCAAGAAGAACAGAGCTTTTAGAAACTATCTTTGGAATAGCACATAAAAGTGAGGGAGAAGTAATTCTTCACGGTAAGACTGTAAATAATAAAAATTCTAGAGCTGCAATTAAGAATGGTTTTGCTCTTTTAACAGAGGAACGTAGAGCAACAGGAGTTTTTCTAAAACTAGATATTAGAGAAAATTCAACTATTGCTAATATTGACGGCTATAGCAGGTATGGAGTTCTAAACAATAAAAAAATAGAAGAAGATACAGATTGGGTAATTGACAGTATGAATGTTAAAACACCAAGCCAGAAGACACTTATTGCAAGTCTGTCAGGGGGGAATCAGCAAAAAGTTATTATCGGTAGATGGTTACTTACAGATCCAGAAATTCTTCTCCTAGATGAGCCAACTAGAGGAATTGACGTTGGTGCTAAGTATGAAATTTATCAACTAATAATTGATTTAGCTAATAAGGGAAAAGGAGTTATAATGGTGTCTTCAGAAATGCCTGAATTAATTGGAATTTGCGATAGAATTCTTGTTATGTCAAACGGTAGAGTTGCAGGAATAGGAGACCCACAAGAATTAACTCAGGAAGACATCATGGCTCTTGCAGCCAAATATATTTAGAATTGAGGTGCAGTTTATGGAACAAGTAAAAGTTAAAAAAACAAATAAGCCCCAATTTAATAAGGACTTTTTTACTAATTTCTTGTTAAATTATGCATTATATATAGTTTTATTTATAATGATTATTTTCTTTATTATAAAGGAACCGACATTTTTGTCTTTTAAAAATTTAACTAATGTGTTAAGTCAAGCGTCTACTCGTGGAATTCTTGCCCTTGGAGTTGCAGGGCTGATTGTATTACAAGGAACTGACTTATCTGCTGGTCGTATCCTAGGAATGACAGCAGTAGTTTCTGCATCACTTTTACAATCTGCTACATATACTTCAAGGATGTATCCCAATTTACCAGTACTTCCACTAATAGTTCCACTATTTGCAGCTATTTGTATAGGTGCTCTCTTTGGAGCAATTAATGGTTTTGGAGTAGCAAAACTTAAGCTACACGCATTTATAATTACCTTGGGAACCCAGCTGATTGCTTATGGTGCAACTTGTCTATATATTGATAGACCACCACTAGGGGCTCAACCAATAGCAAATTTAGATACTCGTTATAGAGATTTTGTAAATGGTTCAATTAAATTAGGACCAGTTGAAATACCGTATCTAATTTTCTATCTAGCAATAATTGCTTTGATTATGTGGTTTGTTTGGAATAAGACTAAACTTGGTAAAAATATGTTTGCCATAGGTGGAAATCCAGAAGCAGCTGCTGTATCTGGAGTTAACGTGGTAAAAAATATAATGATAATCTTCATAATATCAGGAGTTCTTTATGGTATAGCAGGATTCTTAGAAGCTGCAAGAGCTGGGTCTACTAGTACAGCTACAGGATTTAACTATGAGCTAGATGCCATTTCAGCCTGCGTAGTTGGAGGAGTGTCCTTCAGTGGGGGTGTTGGTACCATTCCAGGAGTTTTAATAGGTGCAATACTTCTTCAAGTTATCAACTATGGACTTAACTTCATTGGAGTTAACTCATACTGGCAATTTATTATTAGAGGACTTATCATAATAATTGCAGTTTCACTGGATGTTAGAAAGTATTTAGCTAAGAAGTAGCCACTATAGAGGGAATGAATTGTTAATTAACTAAAAAGGGGGACAATGGTATGGACAATAACAACTTTGAAAATACACAACTTGATATTCAGCAAGGGACTCAACCAGAAAAGCCAACAATACGAGATACCTTTTATGGGAGAATCGATGTTTCAGTTCAGACTATGGATAAGGTTATCCTAGGACTTTTTAGTTTGCTGGTAGTAGCAATTGTTTTGGCAGTAATTCTTTAATAAATAAGTCAGTAAATAAGTAAATAAGTAAATAAGTAAATAAGTCAGTAAGTAGAAAGTAAATAAGTAAATAGAAATCCAGTAATAGTATCAAATATTATTACTGGATTTTAATTTGTAATTAACTAAAGTTTATGTAAAATATGAACAATAATATAAGAATATGATAAAATAGGAGATATAAATGGATTATAAGAAAATAATTTAGTCGATTGAGTAGGCAGGTGGATTATTATGGATTTATATCGAGTTATGGTGGTAGATGACGAAGAAGAGATAAGGCTTGGAATTATTAAAAGGATTAATTGGGAAGCTAATGGATTTGTTGTAGTTGGTGATGCAGAGAATGGAGAAGATGCTTTAGATAAGGCTGAAAAGTTACATCCGGATATTGTCCTTACAGACATAAAGATGCCTTTTATGAATGGATTAGAATTAGGAGAAAACCTAGCAAAGATACTACCACATACTAAGATTATTATATTTTCGGGAGCAGATGATTTTGAATATGCCCATAAGGCTATAAAAATAAATGTGGTGGAATACATATTAAAGCCTATTAATTCAATAGAGCTTACAGAAGTACTTAAAAGATTAAAGGTGAAGCTAGATAAAGAGTATGATGAGAAAAGAAATTTAGAGACTCTTTATAATCACTATATTGAGACTTTGCCTGTAATTCGTGAGCAGTTTCTAGTTGGAGCTATAGAAGGGCGTATAGGCAAGGAGACCTGGGAGTTTCAATGTAGGAAACTAGGGATAGATTTAAATGGAAATTATTTTTCAGTGGCAATATTTCAAGGGGAGGTTGACTCCAGATTAACTAAGGAACAAGAAGTATTAGGGAAAAGTGAGGTCCATTTAATTCCTATATCTATAAAGAAAATGGTAGATGAAAATTTGAGTGATTATTGCGAGTTTATAAGCTTTATCTACTCAGATATGGTTGTAGTAATTGGAAGCTTTATATATGACAATGAAATATTAAAATTTATTCAAGGTATAAATGAAATATGCAAAACCTATAAAAGAATAATGGGACTTAGGTTATCAGCTGGAATAGGTGGGATTTACGAAGAAGCTATATCATTTCGTTTTTCTTATAGAACTGCTCAAAACGCCTTAGATTATAAACTTATACTAGGTTCTGGAAAGGCTATATATATTGGAGATGTGGAGCCAGACAGCTCTATTCAGCTTCAATTTGATGAGCAAGAAGAAACAGCTATGCTTAATTCAATAAAGGTAGCATCAGAGGAAAATATTAAAGAAGCTATTAGTAAGCTTATTGAGAAGTTTGAGGATTTGGTACTTCCTTATAACCAATATAGAATTTATTTAATGGAGATTATGACCTCAATTTTAAAACTTGTACAAGCATATAATTTAGATATGAATGAGATTTTCGGAACCAACTTCAATTGTTATAGCTTTTTAGAAAACTTTAATTCTCTAGAGGAGATAAAGAAATGGTACATATCCATAGCTATAAAGATAAATGGGCTAATTAAGAGGGAAAGAATTAACTCATCTAGGCTTTTGGTAGAAAAGGCAAAGAATTTTGTGAAGAAAAACTATAGTGATTTTGATATCTCTGTAGAGAAGCTATGTTCATACTTACATGTTAGTCCAACTTACTTTTCAACTATATTTAAGAAGGAAACGGATACTAACTTTGTGAATTACCTTACTGACATTCGATTGAAGGAGGCAGTTAATCTTTTAAATACTACTGATGAGAAAACCTATATAATTGCAACAAAGGTTGGATATGCTGAACCTAATTATTTTAGTTATGTTTTTAAAAAGAAGTTTGGAGTATCTCCTTCAAGGTATAGAAAGAACTAGGTGAACTATGAATTCATTTATAAGAAGAAAAATTAATTCTATAAGAAATTATTACAAAAACTCAAGTATCCAGCATATGATTTCCGTTTCATTTACTTTAGTTGCAATAGTAGGAATACTGATGGTAGGAATTTCTCTTTACCTGAGGTTTGCTAATGCGTCTGAAGATATGGCATCTGAAAACAATAAAGCAATTTTAGAACAAGTTAATATGAATCTAGATTCTTATCTTAGAAGTATGATGAAGGTTGCTGACTCTATGTATTACAGGGTTATTAAGAAGTCTGATTTAGCTAAAGAGGATATTAATTATGAGATGAGTTTGATTTATGAAACTAACAAGGATTTTATAACTAGTATTACACTTTTTTCAGATTCGGGAAAGGTTGTTGAGGGTTACCCTTTAACTCAATTAAAGGAATCAGTTGATCCAAGGGATACTCAGTGGTTTTCTGATGCAGTTAATAGAAGAGAAAATCTTCACTTTTCAACACCACATGTTCAGAATCTTTTTGTTGATCCAAATTACAATTACCACTGGGTAGTGTCATTAAGTCGATGTGTAGAGCTTACCTATGATGGTACTATTGACTACGGAGTATTACTTGTAGACATGAACTTTGTAGGTATTGAGCAGATATGTAAAAATGCAAACATAGGTAAGGATGGATATGTTTATCTTATAGATAGTGATGGTGAAATTATATATCATCCAAGGCAGCAGCTACTTTATTCATACCTTACAACAGAGAATAATAATGAGGTGGCAACCTATGAAGATGGTGTTACCATTGATGAGTTTAATGGTGAAAAAAGGCTTGTTACAGTAAAAACTGTGGGATATACTGGCTGGAAGATAGTAGGGGTAACGCCCATGGATTCTATAACTTCAGATTATTATGAGGTTCGGGTATTTGGAATTTTCACTATGGTATTTGCACTGTTTATTCTTATATCCCTAAATATGTTTATTTCTTCAAGAATTACAAATCCCATAAGAGAATTAGAAAAGTCTGTTAAGAAGTTGGAAAGTGGAATAAAAGATGTAGATATCTCTATTAGTGGTTCTTATGAAGTACAGCATCTTGGAAAGGCAATTAGATCCATGGTAAATCAGATGCATGGGCTTATGGATAATATTGTAGTTGAGCAGGAATTAAAGAGAAAAAGTGAATTAAATGCTCTTCAAGCTCAGATTAATCCACACTTTTTATATAATACCTTGGATTCTATCATATGGATGATAGAAAATGAAAGATATGAAGGTGCAATAATTATGGTAACTGCTCTTGCAAGATTCTTTAGAATAAGTCTTAGCAAGGGAAAAAATATAATAACAATTGCTAATGAATTAGAGCATGCCAAAAATTATTTAACTATACAAGAAATTAGATATAAAAATAAGTTTACTTACACTATCGAAGCTGATGAGAATACTTGTAATCTGGCAACCCTGAAGCTTATTGTTCAGCCTTTAATTGAAAATGCCATTTATCATGGTATGGAGTTTATGGGTGGGGAGGGTGAAATCAAAGTAAAAGCTTATATAAATGATAAAGACCTATATATTGATGTTATTGATAATGGAATGGGAATGACTCAAGAAGCTGCTGACGACCTTTTAAAGGGAGATTGTAAATCTAAGAGTAAAGGCGGTTCGGGGGTTGGACTTAAAAATGTTCACCATAGAATTCAACTTTATTTTGGTAGTCAGTATGGTCTTAAAATTGTTAGTGAGCCTGATGAAGGGGTTACAATTCATATTCATATGCCATGTATTGATTATAATGATGTTCAGCAGAGGGGGAGTTTAGATGAGAAAGGCAAGTAAGAGAATAGTATTTTTGAGTCTCCTACTGTTTTTAATAGGCGCTTCTCTAATCCTTATAAAAGATACAGTAGAAACAGGAAAAAGTGTTGATGTTTACGAAGTGTCAGTTATAATACGTGGTAAAAATAGTGAGAGTTGGATGATCATGAAACAGGGAATGGAGCAAGCAGCTTCAGAGATGAATGTAAATCTAACTTTTATTACTTTAAGTGAAGAAAATAGCATTGAAGAGCAGAAAAATTTAATTTATAGAGAAATTAAAAATGGTGTTGATGGCATTATGATAGCTCCTGTAGATTATGTTGAGATGATAGAATACATTGAGGAAGTTTCAAAAAATATTCCGATAGTACAAGTAGAGTCGAAGGTTAATACGGATGAAGATATTCCTTATATATCCTGCGATAATTATAGACTTGGCCAAAGCTTAGCTGATGAAGTTATAAGGGCATCAAAGGAAAAACAGAGAATAATCGTAGTTAAAAACAATATAGATTGTAGTAGCATATATGAAAGATATCTAGGCTTTTTAGACACTATAATGAAAACCGATAATTCTCTTAGCTTTTGGCAGTTATCTAATGATGAACAGACAGCTTATGATGAGGCTAAAAGACTTATGGAGAATAATGTGGTAGATGTGGTAGTGACCTTTGAGGCTTCAGTTTTAGAAACTTTGGGACAAGGGAAAAAGGATTTAAATTTCATGGGAGAAAATCCTTTAAACATAGCAGTTTATGGGGCTGGAACTACAAAGAAGATTACCTCATTTCTAGAAGAGGGAATTGTAAACGCAACAGCTATACAGAATGAATTCAATGTAGGGTATTTGGGAATTAAGACTCTAGTTGATTTGCTGCAGGGAAATGACGTTGAAAGTGACAAGATATATTCTACAGTTATTAATGGAGAAAATATGTATTCAAAGGAAAATCAAAGATTATTATTTCCATTTATAAAATAATAGGAGGCATTGAGGTGTATGATGAGAATAGTTAAAAAAACAGTTGGAATTATTACAACCATTTCATTTTTTCTAGCATTGACAGCATGCAGTACTAAAATCAATGCAGATAATAAAGAAATTAAAATTGGTGTTACCTTGTACAAGGGGGATGATACCTTTATCAATGCAATAAGAGAAGATATAGAGGAGGTAGCTAAGGAAAAGGAAAAAGCAGAAGGTTGTAAGATTACAATAGATTTTTTAGATGCTAGTGGAAGCGTTTTAAGTCAAGGGAATCAAATAGATAAGTTTATTTCTCAACAATATGATATTATCTGTGTGAATTTAGTGGACAGAACTGTGGCAGCTACTATTATTGACAAAGCAAAGGCAGCCGATATTCCTATAGTATTTTTTAATAGAGAGCCTGTAGAAGAGGATATGCAGAGATGGAGTAAGATTTATTATGTGGGCGGTCAAGCAGAACAGTCAGCTAGAATCCAAGGTAATATTGTGATTAAAGCATATGAATCTGATAAAAGTGCCGTAGATAAAAATGGAGATGGCAAGCTTCAATACGTTATTTTAGAAGGGGAGCTGGGTCATCAAGATGCTGTTATAAGAACAGAATATTGTGTTAAAACTGTAGCAGAAAGTGGTATAGAGCTAGAACGATTAGCAGATGACAGCGCAAACTGGCAGTCAGATCAAGCCAATGAAAAGATGATTAAGTGGATTGAGGAATTTGGGAAATCAATAGAGGTAGTATTCAGCAATAATGATGAAATGGCTCTAGGAGCTATACATGCCCTTAATGCATCAGATATTCCACAGGAGGACAGACCAATAATTGTGGGTGTAGATGGCATAGAAAAAGCATTAGAAGCAGTGAAAAATGGTTATATGGAAGGTACTGTGATAAGTGATACTTATATTCTGGCAAAGAGTATATTTGATATTGCATATGCACTTACTAATGGAGGCAGTGTGGAAGAGGTAGTTCCACTAAGGGATGGAAAGTATGTCTTGATACCACACAAAGAAATTATAGGCGAAAATGTAGATGCTTTTTTGAAAAAATAGAATAATAAAGTGAGGATATAAAATTGGCAACCAGGATATATTTTGAAAAATTCTATTTTAAGGATGATTTTAAATACTTTTTAAAGCTATCTTCAAATGAAGAGATAATGTTAATGAATTATGGAAGGATATTTTCATTAGAAGAATCACAAGAATATTATAGTAACATGCTTCAAATAAATAGAAAACACGAAGACTTTGGATATTTTAAGGTTTTTGATGTTGGTACAAATGTTTTTATAGGCTTAGGAGCTATTGTAATAAACGATGATTTAACTGAAGTAGAGATTGAATATTTACTACTTCCAGAGTATTGGGGTAGAAGGTATGGAAGTGAAATTGTTGAAGTTTTTCTAGAAAAGGCTGAAGGAACACAAAATATACAGCGAATTACAGCCATAACATGCCCTGAGAATATAGCATCAAAAAGGATATTATTTAAGTATGGATTTGAATCACAGAGAATATTTGAAATTGATGATGGTACACTTGCTGAAATATTTAGTAAAAAAATAGTACATTAGTCAAGAACTAAAGCCCAGAAATACTATGAATGATTTTTGGGCTTTCTTATTAAAATTTTATTTTGTGATACTATCTATCTCCGTAGATATATTCATTTGTAGAGCTGAGAACATAGTCACCATCAACTTGTCCAACGGTAATTATGTCGCCTATATTAAGTTCCTGTTTTTCTATGGATATTAACTTATCAGAGATATATGTGGTATCTATAATTTCACCGTTTATAATTACTCGGCTATATTCTGTAAAGTATTCTCCACTAACTAAAATACAGTTATCATCTTCTACTACATTGGATAGAGTTGCATCAAAGATTCCCATTCTTATGTCTGTTGGTTCATAAGGGTTTACTTCTCCATATATTTCTTTATTTCCATAAAGCATGTCATATTGAAGCAGTTCAAAGGTTTCTAAATAATCTACAGCATTTGAACCATTTTGATGAAGTTTGGTTAAAGCTCCATTATCTATATTTAGCTGTTCAAGGACATAGGCTGACAGCTGGTATGCTTCCACGTCTTTGTCTGCTTTAGGAAGGTTAAAGTTATTCCACATTACATAAGGTGTGTCATAAAGGGTATTAACAGTTAAGTCTTCTTGTTCCAAGCTAAAAGTTGGAAGGTGGTCACCAAAAAGTACTAGAACAACATCTTCATCAAATTTTGAAAGCTCATTAACTAACTTACCTACAAATTCGTCCATTTCGTGAATCTGATTTACATAATATTCAAAGGCATAATCTTTAGTTTCATCAAAGCCATCAACTTTTATATAGTCTGGAGATGAGCTATATTCTTTTAGTGACAATTCCTCAGCTGCATTTCTATCTACAGGAATATTAGTTTCTTCTGTAGCTGCATTTGTTACCTCATCAGAAGTATCAGAACTTTGAAGGTCTCCTTCAGGGCTATTAGGATATTTTCCGTGACCTTGAACAGAGATTGTATAGACGTAATCTTGCTCACTAGTTGAGTTAAGGGAGTTAAAGATTTCCTTAATAAGAATTTCGTCCTTTGCCCATCCAGTTGGATTAACATGGATAGGGTTCATATATTCTAAAGAGGTAAAGGTATCAAATCCAAGATTTGCAAATACATTATTTCTTCCGTAGAAAGTACCATCGTTGTTATGGATAGCATGAGTGCTATAACCTAATTCTTTAAGATTATAGCCTGTACTTTCACAGGTACTTTCCTTAAGAATAGTTTTATAAGGATATTCACCAGGTCCAAAGAAGTCTAAATTCATCCCAGTAATAACCTCAAACTCTGTATTTGCAGTACCAGCACCGATGGATGGAACAGTTAAATTGCCAGAGGTGAATTTTGAAGCTAACTTATGAAAATTGGGGATTGGATCTTCAGAGAACTCAAGGCCTTTAAGGGTTGTAGGATCAAAGAATGATTCAAGTTGAATCATTATAACATTTGGTGTTTTGACTGTAGTTCCTCCTTTAGCAGTTGCAAGGGTTTCTTCTGCAATTTCATCAATTACTTCAGGAGAATAATCTTTAGGTTTGTTCATCCCTGTGTTAACTAAACTATTCATAAAGCAATATACAAACCCATAGTCCTTATATGCATCAGCCAAGTTACCGAAGTTAGCTGCTAAAGCATTTGTAGCTAATCCTATCTGAGTAAGAACAAAAATAGGGACGGTAATTGCTATAACAACAAGTATATTTCTTATATAGGGAATAGGCTTACTGTGGATTGGAGCTCGAAGCCAAGCTAATACTAATAGTGCAATTACTGCAACGATTGCAATACCAACAAGGATAATTTGGAATTCATTGAAATACTTATTTACTATAGCTACAGCATCACTTAAAAGTGAAAAATCTACTGCAGTAAAAGGTGTAACTCTATTACTAAGAATTATAAAGTTTGTAATTCCAAAACCTATCCAGATAATTGAAATAAGGGCAGTGGTAAAAATTCTTCTTTTAGCTAAAAATGAAATGGATAGCGTTACAAGAATTACCAAGGTATTATAAAAGAATATCTGCGGTCTGCTTACTAAGTGAATAAGGCCTTCCAATAAAGAAGAACGATTAAAGCACTCTATTGTAAGATTTATAAAAGTAGCCAAAAGTATAAGAGATAATAAGGCTTTTCCATCATCCTTAGTGAAATGTTTTTTAATTAATTTATTCATAATAAAAACTCCTAATATATTAATAGTTCTAATTAGCTTTACTAATAGTATTGCTAATTGTAATAATAATCTTTTTATATCTCTTTATAATATAAACCTTTATGATGACTTATAACATAGGAAATCGAAATATTTAAGAAAACTTTAATAATTTTTTAACTACATCTACAATATATGTAATAGATTAGGATAAGTTAACTTATAAAATAAAAAGAAATACATAATAAATACGGCTTATCTATGAAAAAAATCATAAATAAGCCATATTTTAGAAAATTTTATTTGTTTTTTATTATATTATATTATGTTCAAAGAAATTCCGTTAATTATAACCTTTTTAATATTTAAATCTTTATCTAGTAAAACTAAATTAGCTATTTTGTTTGGGGTGATGCTTCCCATTTGGTCATAAACACCAATTTCCTTAGCTGGATTAATAGTGGCACATTTTATTGTGCTTTCTAGAGGGATACCAAAGGAAACAGCCTTTCTTATGCAATCCATTAAAGATGTAGCCGAACCAGCGATAGTACCATCTTCAAGAGTAGCAAGACTTCCAACAACATTAACTAATTGTCCACCAAGAGAATACTTACCATCTGACATGCCTGTAGCTCTCATACTGTCACTTATTAGAATTATTTTATCATCGCCAAAGAGCTTAAAGGTAGTTCGCACTATGGCTGGATGACTGTGGATTCCATCGGTAATCAGTTCTACATAGCAATTATCTTTATCAGCTGCAGCACCTATTATTCCAGGATCACGATGATGAAGTGGAAGCATAGCATTATAAAGATGTGTTACATGGCGGGCACCTCTTTGGAAAGCTTCATTTGCAATATCATAGTTTGCACCGCTATGTCCAAGAGAAATAACCACATGATTTTTAAGATTATCTATAAATTCCATAGAGCCTTTAACCTCAGGGGCTATAGTTATTAATTTAATTTTATTATTTGAGGCTTCATTTAATCTATTAAACATATCTATATCTGGAGTTCTTATAAATTCCTCTGCTTGAGCGCCCTTTTTATTTGGTGATAGGAAGGGCCCCTCCATATGAATCCCTAAGAATTTTGAACCTTCTTTATTATCATAGGTGCTAGAATTTTTACAGATATTATATAATTCTTCTTCAGAAATAGTCATAGTAGCTGGAGTAAAGGCTGTAACACCTTGACTAGCTTCATATTTTGCAATTTCCCTAGTGGCTTCATTAGTACTATCACAGAAGTCATAGCCCATGGCACCATGGAGGTGAATATCTATAAGGCCAGGAATTGCATAAAGACCTTCACCATCAATAACCTCTTCATTATCAGAAGTCAAATCACAGCTAGCTACAAATTTATCATCTACAATGTGTATATCTCCTAGAGAAAACTCAGAAGCTTCAGTAAAAATATTTGCATTTTTAATAATCATAAATTCTGCCTCCTATAAAAGTTGAGAAAGGGCAGCTTCATCAGCAACTATAGTAACATCATTGTGAAATTGTAGAATTGATGCAGGTACTAGAGGAGTTACAGGCCCCTTCAAAGCTTTATAAAGAATTTCTGCTTTAGCTTCACCACTTACTACTAAAAGAATTTTGCGAGCTTGCATGATGTTCTTAATACCCATAGTATAAGCCTGTCTTGGTACCTCTTCATCTACAAAGAAACGTTGATTAGCTTTTATAGTTATATCAGTTAAATCGATACAGTGAGTTTCTTTTTCAAAAACTGCACCTGGTTCATTAAAACCGATATGTCCATTGTGGCCTAAACCTAGAAGTTGGATATCAATTCCTCCTAGATCGCTAATACATTTATTATATCTAGCACATTCTCTTATATCCTCTTTAGCAAGTCCATTAGGAATATTTATATTATCTTTTTCTATATTAATATGTTCAAAAAAGTGTTTGTGCATAAAATGATAGTAGCTTTGTTCACTATTTCGGCTTAAGCCTTTATATTCATCAAGGTTAATTGTTTTTACATCAGCAAAATCTAAGTCTCCTTTTTCATACCATTTAATTAATTGTTCATAAGTCCCGATTGGGGTAGAACCGGTAGCCAGGCCTAGTACGCAGTTTGGTTTCATAATTACTTGGGCAGATAAAATATTAGCCGCCTTCCTGCTCATATCTTGATAATCCTTTGCACTGTAAATTTTCATAATAGCCTCCTTTAATTTATCTATAATAGTTTATAACATAATTTTGCTTATAGGAAACTCATTCTCATATTCATTCGAATGAGTACTCCACTGAGTAAGTTCAAAAGTCTAAATCACGCGTGCCCCTTAGGGTAAAGATTTGGCTTTTCACTTAACTTCGAATAACTAAATCGAAGATTTATATTCTCACTTATGAATAACTTCTATATAGGATTAGTAAATCCTTTTAAATTTTATAATATCTTATTATTATTACGATTTAGCACAAGATAATTACATTTTCAGAAAAGATATTCAAAGAAGGTTTGTTATATATATCATAGATAAAAGAAAATAAATGGAGTATAATGTAATTAAAGTAAAAAAATCGGGAGGAATTATTTGTGTGGATTATTAGAAGTGCTAGAATAAAGGATGCGGAAACCCTTACTAATCTTGCTGCAGAGTCAGAATCCTATTGGGGTTATGACGAAGAGTTTATGGAAATTTACAAAATTATATATAGTATAACACCAGATAATATAAGTGATAATCCAACCTATGTAATAGAAGATGAAGAAGATATAATTGGATTTTATAATGTGATTCAGGAAGGGTATTTAGGGTATCTTGAATACTTTTATATTAAACCTGAATATATGAGAAAAGGCTTTGGTAGAATAATGTGGGACAACATGGTAGATGTATGCGAGAATTTAGGAATTCTTGAAATAGAACTAGTTACAAGTTCTCAGGCAAAGGATTTCTATATAAAGATGGGAGCAGTAGTAGTTAAAGAGGTAGAATCTCAGATAGATAATAGAAAAATTCCTAAGATAAGATATAAGATTAAAAGAAAATGTAGAGGAACTTTTTAAATATAGAGAAGAAAAAAATGTACGATGACAAATTAAAATACGTATTACTTATATAGGTAATACGTATTTTATTATATAAGAGATAGTTTAAATCACGGGTGCCCTTTGGGTATAGATTTGGGCGCTCACTTAAGGAGGGAGCTATGAAAGGATTAAAAATAATAATTCCATTTATGATAGTTGTAATGTTAACGGGATGTGGCAGTAAGTCAAGTAATGATATGGCAACTTCAAATAATAGGGGTGCTATGGAAAGCCGATCAGAACAAACAAAGGGTGAAGTAGCATATGATTATGATGGTGTAGCTACAGAAGAAGGTGGAAGTGGACCAGCATCAGTGGATACTGCTTTAGAAAATTCTGATTTAGATAACGTTGGAAGTAAAAAGATAATTGACAGAGCTAACTTAAATATTGAAACTGTAGAATTTAATAAGTCTATTGAAAACTTAAATAAAAGTATTTCAGAGTTTAAAGGTTATCTAGAATCTTCAAATATTAATCAATCAAGTGATGGTAGCGGAAAATATAAGACATATAGAAATGGTGATTTTGTTGTAAGGATACCAAAGGAGAATTTTAAGGCATTTCTAAAATCAGCAGAACACCTAGGCGTTATAACTAATGAAGGAACTAGTACAGAAGATATAACAAAGCAGTTCTATGATATAGAAACTAGACTAACGGTTTATCAGGCTCAGGAAACTAGGTATTTGGAGCTTTTAGATGAGGCTAAAACTATTGAAGATATACTAACTATAGAAAGTCATTTAACTGATGTTAGATACAATATTGAATATTTAACTGGTTATAGAAATCAAATGAAGGACTTAGTGGATTATGGCACTGTGGAGTTATATATTTATGAAGTGGATGAAGTTACTGAGTTAATGAAGGAACCTAAAACACTAGGACAAAAGGTAGTGAATGTTTTTAAAGAATCATTAGGAAGCTTAAACTACGTAGGAACAAGCTTAGTTTTAATTGCTGTGGCAGTTATTCCTTATGCAATAATATTTGGAGCAATAGGAGCCGTAGTTCTTTATTTTTATAAAGTACGAAGAAAAAATAAGAAATAAAAAATAAGAAATAAGAAATAAGAAATAAGAAATAAGAAGTACGAATAAAAAATAATTAGAGAAAAGAATAAACAATTGAATTAATAGAAACCCCATATCAGAAATATTTATCTGATATGGGGTTTCTTATATTAAGAAAGAATATAATGGTTGAATTTAAGGGGTAGAGGATGAAACTAAGTCAATAATTTCGCTTAAAGTATTTAAAGCAACCTTATCCTCTAAGGTTTTTTCTAGAGTTGAATCTTGTCTTATAACCTTAAGAGCATTTTTAGGAATATCTTCTTCATTAAGAAGGTTATTTATAAATTTTACTATAGTTGATTTAACCCTACTGCTAAGGTCATTGTTATCAAGCCAAAGGTAAAGTTCATAAATACTGCAAATTAAAATTCTCTGGTCTTTAATAAATTTCATATCCACTTCACTTTGAATATACTCATTATTAAATTCCATTCTTTCTTCAAGAAGTCCTGTGAAGACAAGAAGGCTATTCATAATATAGCTATGTTTTTCACCAATAGCTAAGTTGTGAATTTCTTGAAAATATTCATTTAAGGTATTTTTATATACCTTAGTTAAGTCCATTTTAGCTTTCTTAAAGTTATATGGAAATAGAAGACTTTCAAAAATCATAGCAATAATTACCCCAGCTAATATAAGAAATATAATATTTGGAACAAAGATATTTATAGAATCATAGACAATAAATCCTATTCCAAAGGCACATATAGAAATTAAAACTCCACTATATTTATACTCTTTATTGAAGATAGAATAAAAGTAGCTAGCCACTAAAATTACTAAAACACCTGGGCCGAAACCTTTAAAAATTGCAAATAGTACATAGGATATTACTGCACCAATTAATGTACCTATAGCTTCATGTCTGATATTCTTATGGCTTATGCCATAAAGGGGAATCATAATTGCGAAGGTAGTTACAATAACCCAGATACCTTCACTAAAAATAAAGAATCCACTAAGCATGGTGGCAACAGCCATTCCAAGACCTATACGAAGACCAAAATAAAACTTATATGAAAGAATTGGGATTTTTTTATCCTCTAAAGTAAGTTTTCTATTGTTATCACTTAAGGAAGCAGGGCTCTTATTAGAACCCTCATTAAGGCCAAAAATCTCACCTAGGGCTTCGTGAATAAAGCCTAAAATATTTATAACACTAAGGCAAGCCTCAGAATAATTAGATTTACTATTCTCTCTTACTTTAATTTTATAGATGGCATCCTCTAGTTCGAAGAGTTTTCTAGTTCTAATGCCACTTTCTACAGTAGAAAGAAATACGGAAACCTCCTTTAAAACATATCTTTCGTCTTCATCTTTATGAAGTTCAGGCATAAGAAGATTTAGTTTTTCAAGGCTATTGACAATGGTTAGCTTAATAGCCGCCTCACTAGAAAGGGCAAATCTATCTTCATTTTTTTCATAGATAAGATTTCTTAAATTAATAACTGATTTATCCACAATAATATCAAGTTTGGCTGAACTTTCACCAGATATAAGTGTTTTACATTTATTAATTAAAACGTTGCATAAAGCAATTAGAAGCTTATCCTCATCCTTTATCTTTTCCTTGCTATGATAGATATAGTTAACAACCATTATAATAATTCCACCAACAGCTAAAGCAATAATCCTTAAATTAATATAGCTATTAGGAACTGGTGTTAAAAATAAGTATAGATATTCTAGTGCGAAGGGAGCATAAAGAGGTTTGGAAAGGCTATAAAGCATGTAATATCCAAGAAAAGTAAAAATTAAGAAGCCAAGGATAATGGCCATCCAAAAGTAGTTTATAGCGACGACGCTAGCTATACCAATAACTACATTAAGTAAAACAAGTTTAGTGCAATTCTTGATTGGAGAAACAGTTAAGTCTCTTCTGAGCATTGTTAAAGAAGCCATTACGATGGTAACACCTATAAGTGCATTTTCAGCTCCAAAAACAATTTGAAATAAAATAACAAATAATACACTACCAATAAATAGAAGGGTATTACCAATGGTTCCAAGTCTCTTCATAATAAACACTTACCTTTCTACATCCTTCATATTAAAAAAATTCCATGTATCATGTATTATTGCTAAAATAATACTAACCTATTCAAGTGAAGTAAGTATTCCTATTAAAAATCTCTAGATAAAAGAGCCAATATAATATATAATGATGTAGAATAATGCCCTGTGGGCGATGAAAAATTAGAGCTGAATAATGATAGTTAGAGCTCAAAGAGTTCTTTTAATTATTAAAATATATTATTGAGATAAGCGGATTTGTAACAAAACTCCAATGATGGTAGTTTTGTAGAATAAACTCTGAAATTTAAATTCTAAATTCTCAATTTTAAAAAGGAGAGTAACTATGAGAAAAAGAAAAGAATATGAATTTACAATAGAATCTACTGAGTTCCCAGGTAAAGGTATTGCAACTTATGAAGGAGAAAAGGTAGGAATAAAGGGTGCCATTCCTGGACAAAAGGTTAGAGCTAGAGTTACAAAGAAAAATTCTAATGGAATTGAAGCTAAACTTTTAGAAGTTCTTGAGGATGTAGATTATAAAATTGACCCTGCTTGTGAGCTATTTGGAATTTGTGGTGGATGTAGCCATGGTAATTTATCTATGGACACTCAGCTTAAGTTTAAAGAAGAGCAGGTTAAGAAGCTTTTTGATGATAAAAACATAGAGGGTTATGAGTATCTTGGAATAGAGAGCAGTCCCCTTCATTATGAATATAGAAATAAGATGGAATTTACCTTTGGAGATTTTGAAAAAGGTGGAGAGTTAGCTTTAGGAATGCACGCTAAAAACAGAAGCTTTTCTATAGTTACTGTAGATAGCTGCAAAATTGTTGATGGAGATTTCAGAGCTATTATAAGAGCTACTTTAGATATATTTAAAGCTGCAGAGTTACCTTACTATAGAGTTATGAAGCGTGAAGGATTCCTAAGAAACCTAGTAGTAAGAAAGGCGATTAACACTGGAGAAATCTTAGTTAACATCGTTACTACAAGTCAGATTGACTATGATTTTACTGGATTTAAGGAAGCTATACTTGGATTAAATCTTGAAGGTGAAATTACAGGAATCATACATACTATAAATAACTCTTTCTCAGATGTGGTTCAAGCTGATGAAATTGAAGTTTTACACGGAAAAGATTATATTACAGAAAAACTATTTGGATTAAACTTTAAAATCAATCCATTTGCATTTTTCCAAACTAATACTAAGGGAGCAGAGAGCCTGTACTCTATAGTTAGAGATTTCATTGGAGAGTCAGAAAATAAAGTAGTATTTGACCTATACTGTGGAACAGGAACTATAGGACAAATCGTTGCACCAAAAGCTAAGAAGGTTATAGGAATTGAGCTTATCGAGGAAGCTGTAGAAGCTGCTAAAGAAAATGCTAAGCTAAACGGTCTTAATAACTGTGAATTCATAGCTGGAGACGTAGCTGTAACAATTAAAAATGTAAGCGCTAAACCAGATATCATAATCCTAGACCCACCAAGACCAGGGGTTCATCCAGTGGCTCTAGACTATGTTATAAAGTTTAATGCACCTGAAATAATATATGTATCTTGTAATCCAAAGACACTTGTAACTGATTTAGAAGTACTTGTGGCTGCTGGATATGAAGTGAAACAGATGAAAATTATGGATATGTTCTCGCATACACCGCACGTTGAGACGGTTGTTAAGCTACTGAAGAAATAGGATGATATCAAAGGTTTGCGGGATTTATAAGAGAATAATCAAGTGTGTTTTGACTCCTTCCAAGGATTTCTTGGGGGGAGTTTTTTTGTGGGGGGATATTAATACGCAGAAGTAAGATGATTTATAGTAGAGTACATTTAATGAGTAACTTTGTTATAGTTATTATTAAATATAAGCATAAATACAAGATTTAAATATATAGGTTTTATAGTAAGAGTTGCTATGATATTAGTATAAGGATTATTTTGTTTCGCTATATAGTAAAATTATATTATAAAGATTATAATATAATTGCATTATTTTTTATTAATGAGATTATTTTCTACAAATATTAAATAAAAATTAGAACTATTAAGGGGGTTAATATAAATGGATATACTTCAATATGAATCGAAAATTTGGGCTACGGCAGACTTACTTCGTGGGTGTGGGATCAAAGAATCAGAATGGCCATCATTCATGATGCCATTCTTTGCACTTGCTATGATTGAGAGTCGTCTAATTAGAATGTTAGAAGAAGAAAAAAATGAAATAGGATATGAAGCACTTGCACAAATAGATAAGGAAGATCTTTATGAAATGATTAGAGATAAGGGGCAGGGCTATAATAAATATATTTTTGAACAAAATAAAACATTGGGAGATATATGTAAAAATGATAAATCCTTTGGAGTTGATTTTGAGGCTTATCTTCAAGGGTTTGATAGTGAAACTAAGGAGCTTTTAGGAGTGGATGCTACTGAAGGAGAAAAGTTTCTTGATATTAAAGGAGTTATAACTAAATTAAATGCTAAGAAGGTTTTATTTGGATATACAAAGTTATGGTCAGAAATAGACCTCAGGATGTATAATAACTCTGAAATAACAACACTAGAAGAACATATAAAACGTAAATGGGCAGATATATCAGCGGAAACCGCTGGAGAGCAATATACTCCAGATGATGTTATTGCTCTTATTTCTGATATAATTGCATCCAAAATTGGTGATTCTAAGAAACTTCTTAAAATATATGACTGTACTTGCGGTGGAGGAAACTTATTATTTGGGGTTGAGGACCGTATAAAAGAAAAGTTTCAAAATATAATAACTCAAACTTATGGTCAGGACTGGAATGATGCTTTATACGCTTTAGCAAAGATTGAAAGTAGATTCAGACAAGATTCAAAGATTGAGCATGGTAATACATTAGTGAATGATAAATTCTACAATGAGGAATTTGAAGTAATTGTAGCAAATCCACCGTATGGTGTAAGTTGGAAAGGATACCAGAAGGATATAGAAAATGATAAAACTGGACAATTTAAATATATTCCATCGGTATCTGATGGTCAGCTATTATTTATGCAACACCTTATATCAAAGCTTGATTTAGCTGGTATAGGAGTAGTGGTACATAATGGTTCAACCTTATTTAGTGGAGATGCAGGCTCTGCAGAAAGTAATATTCGTAAATGGATGTTAGATAGTAATATTGTAGAAGCTATTATTCAGTTACCTACAGATGAATTCTTTAATACAGGAATTTATACATATTTATGGATATTAAATAAACAGCCTAAGAATGTTGGCAAAGTTATGCTTATAAATGCGAGTGAAAAATTTAAGCCACTAAAAAAAAGCAAAGGTTCAAAACGTAAGGAAGTAGATGAAGAGAGTCGTTTAGAAATAGTAGAAACGTTAACTAAATATGAGAACACAGAATATGCAAAGGTATTTAATAAAGAATATTTTTATTACAATAAGCAATTCATAATGTTAACTAATGTTGATGAACATGGGGATAGTTTTGAGGCACAGCTACCTATGGTGACAAACAAGAAGACTGGTTTAGAAGAGAGAGTAAGTTCTATAAAATTAAAACCGATAGCAATAAGTAATGGAGAACGAGAACTTAATGAGTTTAATATTACTACATTTGATACAACTAAGTATAATTCTTTAATAGAAGCCTTTGAATTAGATATAAAACAGTTTATAGCTTCACTGGATTATAAGGAACAACCACTTTTAATAAATACCATTGATTCAAAGTATTGGTTTGATGCTGATAAGGAAACTATAATGAAAGAGTCAGATGGAAAAGTAGAATTACTTGGGTGTGGCAAAATTGTTGTAAAATCTGGGCTGAAAAAAGCAAGCAAAACACAGCAAGAACGTATAGAAGTTACAGTAGAACTTACTCCAGATTATCAAAAGGATTATGAGATTATACCTTATCATGCAAATGAAGATGATAACCAAGCAGAAATTCAAGCTTTTATGGATAAATATATAAGTATACCATTTAAATATTTAGAGAATGTAGTGGGGGTAGAGATAAACTTTAACAAAGTTTTTTATAAACCGGAGAAATGTAGGGATGTAGCCGAAATATTAATAGAGATTGAAGCAATTAATGAAGAGCTTAAGGAACTTGAAAGGGAGCTTGAGTTATATGATTAATAACAAATTCACAAGATATGATTCTTATAAAAATAGTGGAGCAGAGTGGATTGAAAAAGTTCCAGAACAGTGGGATATAAAGCGTGTTAAAGATTTAGCATTACTTAGAAGTGGGGACACAATTACTTCAGAGCAAATTGAAGAAGAAGGTGAGTATCCGGTTTTTGGGGGGAATGGATTGAGAGGATATTTTTCACGATATACCAACAATGGTGATCATATTCTTATAGGTAGACAGGGTGCTTTATGTGGTAACATTAATTATGCTACAGGTAGGTTTTGGGCTTCAGAGCATGCTGTAGTTGTATACTTAAATAGAGGAACTAACGTGAAGTGGTATAACGAAATGCTTAAAGTAATGAATCTTAATCAATACTCCTTATCAGCTGCTCAACCTGGATTAGCCATTGATAGAATAAAGCGGTTATTACTGCCGGTTCCGACTATTGAAGAACAGCAAGCCATTGCTTATTATTTAAGTGTTAAAACTACTTGTATTAATCGAAAAATAGAATTACTTAAATTAAAGTGCAATAAGTATATTGAGCTTAAACAATCTCTTATTAATGAGACAGTTACTCGAGGATTAGATAAAACTGTGGAAATGAAATATAGCGAGGTTGAGTGGGTAGGTGAAGTGCCAAAGCATTGGAGCATAACAAGAGTTAAAAATTTATTTGTAGAATCAAAAGAAAAGAGTGCATCAGGAAAAGAAACATTACTTTCAGTTTCAGAGTATAGTGGTATAACTCAAAAGAAAGATAACATAGGAGAAAATGAGTATTTAACTAGTGCTACTACTCTTATTGGATATAAGATTTGTAAAAAAGATGAATTAGTTATTAACATAATGCTTGCATGGAAGAGGGGATTAGCAATTTCATCATATGATGGAATTGTAAGTCCGTCTTATGCTGTGTATTCTCCAAGTAAGTCAATTTATCCTGGATATTTTCATTATTTGTTTCGTTCAGAAAGAGCAATAGCAGAATTTAAGTGTAATTCTACAGGTATTATTGAATCTAGATTACGATTGTATACAGATAGGTTTTATGCACTAAAAGTAGCTATACCTGAATATAAAGAGCAAAAAGCTATAGCAGAGTATCTCAATAGCAAAACGAACAAGATCGATATTATTATAGAAACTATAAATTCTCAAATAGTAAAACTTAAAGAGCTTCGAAAAACTCTTATTAGTGATGTTGTTACTGGTAAAATAAAAGTTTATCAGGAAGGAGATTAATTATGATTGAACTACATCTTCAAGACAAATTTATATTGCCCTTCTTTAGAGAAGGGCTTGGGTACAGAGAAGTAAAGGCTAATACTGTAACTAACTCTTTAATTATTGAAGAGGATTTACAGGAGTTTATTTCAGAGACTGAATTAAATAAAAAACCTTATGAAGCATTACTTAGAAAATATAATGGGAATAAAAAAGAATTACTAGATGACTTAATTAAGTTAATAAAAGAGCGTATTGGAAGTAGCCGTAATATGGCATTGTTTTTAAATGCTAATAAATCTATAACATTAAATGGAGTTAAACTAAATCTGTTTTACACAGGTGATAGTGTTATCCATGAAAATAATCTTTTTAATGAAAATATTTTCTCAGTAGTGCAAGAATTACCTTATAAATATAAATATAACGGAAATCAAATTTTTTCCTTTAGACCAGATATTACGCTATTTGTTAATGGGATTTATTTAGGTTATAGTGAATTAAAGTCTAATTATTCTAATCAAACCGCTAGTAAAAATGGTAGAGGAAAAGTAATTAAGGATTTCTTTGAAGCGGTCAAAGTATATCATCAACATTTTGATTTAAATCATTTACTTACTGAGAAGGAAAAGGAAGGGTATCGTAAAGACTTTTTAAAGATCTTTGAAAAAGCAATTCATATAACTACAACAGATATAGGAGAAACATATGTTATTAGAAACATTTCTGATTACTTTGATGAAATACTTGCTAGTTGTAGAAATGGTAAATTTAATCGTGAAGAAATTACTAAAGCAATACAAAGTTCGTTTAAGCCATATCCTTTATTAAAGCCAGAAGCAGAAAAGAAAGATAAATTAAAAGAATTATTTTCATATTTATATGGAAAGACTTTTATAGAAAAAGAGATTTTATATTATAACTTTATAGAGCGTGATGTTTATACATCTAAAAATGGTAAAGAAGTAAAAGATGAGAAGGGATATTTAATATCACCAAGGCCTAAGCAGAAATTTGGTACTGATAAGATTATGTCTAAAATAGATGTTTTCCTAGAGCATGAACAAGAAGACGATTATTTTGAGAAACTTCTAGAAAGGCAACTTGCAGGTGTATCTGAATCTAAAAAGAAGGAACTACTAGAGAAGCGTAAAGCATATTCAAATAATAAGAATGTATATTCGCTCTTGTTGCAGTATGCAGCTGGATTTGGAAAATCTAATATTATAGGCTGGTCTGCACTTCAGCTAAAAGATTTAAGAAGAAATGGTGAATATGTATATGATAAGATTATGATTGTTGTGGACAGGCTACAGCTTAGAGATCAAATAGATTCTAAAATGCTAAATATGAATATAGATAATCGTATGTATATAGAAGTTAAAAATAAAAAGGAATTTCAGGATGCATTGTCATCTGATACGCGTATTGTAATTGTTAACCTTCAAAAATTTGGTTCAGTAAAAGAAATATTAGATGGTGAAGTGTTAGAAAGATTATCAACAATGCGTATAGTATTTTTGATAGATGAGATTCACAGATCTAATAGTGGTAGTCAGCATCAAGAAATGATAAGTATTTTTGATGAGCTACAAGCTCCATTTGATAACAATGCTAAGTATGTTAGCAAGCGTAAAAAGAAAAACTTAATTATTGGTTTTACAGCTACTCCAGATGACCATACACTTGCAAGATTTGGTGAATTTAGCGGATATGCAGAAAGTGAAAAGCTATGGGTACCTTTTGATTCTTATACTATGAAGGAAGCTATAGAGGATGGGTTCATTCTAAATCCTTTAAAAAATATTGTACCTATAGCATCAAAAATGTTATTTGATAAACCTAATAATCCTCTCACTGGATTTACTGAAAAAGAGTATAAGGATGCAGAAAAGAAACAAATTTATGAAGAGTCAGAACGTATGGATGCTATAGCTAAATATGTAGCAGACTTATTAGTTAAAGATGTATATCGTCAAATTCGTGGTACTGGAAAAGCAATGTTAGCTGTAAGTTCAATTAAAGCAGCTATAGGATATAAAGAGGCAGTTTCTAAATATTTTAATTTGTTAATTCAAGATCCTAAATACTCAAAATATGCCGATGCACCGATTCATATAGTTTATAGTTCCGATCAGTCAGTGCAAAGTGCAGCAAGTCTTAATAACGGACTAAATGAAGAAAAGGTACTTGAAAATTTTGCTCAAAAGAAAAATGGATTAATGATAGTGGTGGACAAGCTACAAACTGGTTTTGATGAGAAGAGACTCCATACACTATTTTCAGATAAAGAAATTAAAGGCATTAGTGCAATTCAAACTATATCTAGAGTAAATCGTACAGCGAAATATAAAAATGACTGTAAAATTGTTGATTTCTCATATAATAATGTAAATGTTCAAAATATAAAAGATGCATTTGAGCATTTTTCAGATGTAGTAGTTAGTGACTTTGATCCATTTAGTCATAAAAAGGTACTTGATATACTATTACAGGAATTGAAAAAAAGTGAGACATATGATAAGTTCTTCTCTATATTTACTAATATTTACAAGGTTGAGGAGAAACGGAATAACCCTGAAAGTTATTTGGATTTTGAGAGTAGCTTGAAAAAATATATAGATGCAAATCCGAAGCATACTGCAGACACCAAAGCTAAGTCAGCACAATACTTTACTATTTTAAATAGAATAGAATATGTTATTGCTCTAGATACAAAATATAGTGAAGAAAGCTTTTTATTCTTCTGGCGAAAGTTCAATACCCTTTATAACATGATAAATCGTAGTGTTGATATAAAAGATCCAATAGAAGTTTACTTTGATAATAAAATAGGTATTATTGAAGTTACAACTTATGAAACACAAGAAGTGAAAAAAAGACAACCTAAAGTAGCAGAGGGTAAAAAAGATTATGGCAATCATCAGTTTGACATTCTACACATTATAGAAGCTAGAAATGAGCATGAAGCACAAACAGGATTATTAATCGATGAATTTGAAGGTAAAATTAAAGAGTTTTTTGATTATATTAATAAAACTAATGAAGGCGAAAGACTGATAGTTAAGATAAAATCACATGTATCCGAAGCGGAGATATATGATGATTTTGGTAAAATATATAGAAGATACAGAGCTTTAAATCGCAGTAGAGTTGGAGATTACTTCTTTAAAGAAATGGATGATTTAGTTAATAAGCTTTGTGATGATTTTGAGAAAAAGATTTTTGAATAGTTATTATTAAGAATTTAAAGGAAGTGTGTTCTATGGCAGATTTAAAATATGAAATTAAAGAAACAGTTGGAACTATATCAGAATCATCAAAAGGATGGAAGAAAGAATTAAACCTAATAAGTTGGAATGACAAAGAACCTAAGTTTGACTTAAGAGAATGGGCACCAGAACATGAGAAGATTGGTAAAGGGGTTACATTAAGTGTTGAGGAGCTTAAGAAGCTAAAAGAGATACTTAATAGGATGGAAATATAGGGATATAAATTTAAAATAACGTTTAATAGCACAATCGTTTTTGACTGTGCTATTTTTATAGTTGGAATTAATTAATATTTTGGAAGGCGATTAAAAAAATACGATATGGTAAAAAATGAAAGGTATAATGGGATTCTTTTATAGAATGAAATTTTAACTAAATAGGTGTTTTAGTAACTAATTTATAATTTGGAAATTAACATAAGTGGATTAGAAAGAGGTACGTAAAATGGATATGTATAAACGACTAAAATTTATTGACAAATTTACTATTACTAATAATGAAATAATTAAATGCCCCAATAAAATATTACCGTCACACTCAGAAAAAACAAACAATATACTAGTTGCATTATTTAGTACAAGTATTTGTGATAAGTGTAGATTTAGAAAGAACTGTATATTTGAAAAGTATGATGATGAAAATAATAAAGTAGAAATTGATATTAACAAAGGTATTAATGTTACAAGTTTAAAGCAAGAGAACAGTGAAGTAAGAATCAAGATGTTATATCAGAAAGCATCAGCTTTAATGAAACAAAATCAATCGGATATGGCGTTGATAATCTTTGAAGAACTATACAATGAAGTTGCAAATGAATATTCAGGAGGAATATGTGTTGGGATAGCTGAAATAAAATTAGGCGCTAAAATTAAGGAAACACTTATTGATAAGAACAAAGGAATAAAAATAGATGAGTGTAAAGAAATCGAGATGTTATATTTGGAAGCCCTCCAGATTAAAGAAGAAAATCAAATAGCATTAGCTGGAATTGCAATATATTATTTTTATAGTGGGGAGTTTACTAAATCCATTAAGTATTTAAAGAAAATAAAAAATGAAAATAGTTTATGGAGATATTTAAAGATAATAAGTGACATTGACATTAATTATAGAAGTATTAAATATATAAATAAAATTGAGAGTATTGATTTTGAAAAGACAAGTATATTTTATGAAAATGTATTAAAATATTTAAAAAAGCGAAAGAAAAGCGATGTTATTATTAAAGGAATAATAGATGTTCAAATTTTAGTAGCCTATTATTATCTTGAAAATGATATGTTTGTAGAAGCATATAGCGCTATAAAAGAAATTGAAAAAATGGATTTAAATAGTAACTATAAGTTAAGAAATGATATATATGAAATTTTAGGGTTGATTTGCTTACCAATGTACTTAAATAGACCGAGAGAGGCTTTGAAATACTATAATAGTATTGTAGGTATTAGCAATAATATAAGTATTAATAGTAATAAAAGCATGTGTTACATAGACATTAATGAAATAGATGAAGCTATTCTAATCTTAGAAAATCAATTAAGGTCATTTCCCAATAATACTGATTATTATAATTTAGCAAAAGCGTATTATAAAGAAGGAAATTATGAAAAAGCTAGATTAAATATTGAGGCTGCATTAACTCTATTTGAAGATGAAACAAGCTATTTGTTAGCTTCGTGTATATCGAAAGAATTAGGGGACGTGGAGGATGCAATTTATTTAGGTAAAAAAGCATTGTATTTTTTCGAACATTGTGAGTTAGATTTTTTCCCAGAAAATGATGATACAACAATCATATCTACAATGGCAAGGCATTTAAAGAATGAAACCTATATTAATATATTGGAGAATCTAACTTATAGTTATATTGAAGGTGATAAGTTCAAAGAAGCTTTTGCTATTAATCAAAGCGCATTAATTAAATATCCGTTTGAAAATAAGTTTAAAAATAATTTTAGTGTATTGAAAAAGTTAATGGATGTTTCAATGGAAGCAAATGAAATAAAGGAGACACTTGATAAAATTAAAAGAGAAAAAGAAGAACTGAAAATTGAAAGTTTAAAATCTAGAGAATGGATGAAAGAATTAATTATACTAAAAAATAAATATGAAAAAATAAATGATTTACATAATAAATCTTGGGGGCAATTTGAGCTAAATGTAGAAAAAATATTAAATAAAATGAAGAAAGAAACTGCTGATAAAACAGTAGATTTTAAAGAAATTTATGAGTTTAATAAGAAAAAGTTTAATGGAATTTCAGAAAAAGCATTAACATGCTTAACTACTGGAGAATATTTATATCAATGTAATAAAGGAAATTACATTGATTTTTCACCAGTTATAGTAGAATTAAGCAAGGTGTTTGAAATAGAGTTAAATATAGTTTTAAGGAATAACAAACATAAAACATTAGGTCAAATATTATCAAATCAATCTATAGGTTATAATAATATATGTACTGACATATTGGATAATGTTGAAAAAATTAGAAAGATTAGAAATGATTCTGCGCATGTAGGTGTTTTAAAGCAAGTTGAAGTGGAGAATATAAGAAATATGATATATGAAAAGGATACGTTATTAAAATTGTTAGTTTTAAAATGTAAATAGCTAAAAATATTTATTAATTTATTACAATGAATTATTGAACAGTTTTAAAAATTTTAAAATATCTAGAAAGAGATGCGATTAATTGTATTAGTGCTGTACTTACGTGTTGATTTGGAGAACGCAGAAATGAAGTGATTTTTATGTTTATAAATAAAAAGACATGTAAACAAATGAACTGCCCCCTGGTTACTATAAAGGGAGCATATCAAAAATGAAATAATGGGGGGGATGACATGTCTTTTAAAGTTACTTGGAAATTACATATTTTATGCTTAGTGATTTCAGTAGGAATTTATTTATTATTTAAAGAGTATGTTGTAAATATAATAACAGAAATTCTTTTAGCTGAAACATTTGATGTGATAAGTGAAAATTATTTAATTTCATATTTATTCTTAGTAGGTGGAAGCTTACTTTTAACTACATTAGTTCATGAAGTTTTACATGGTTTAATGTATATTTTATTTGGCGGAAAGGTTAAGTTTGGGCTTAAATTAGTTTGTGCTTATACTGTAGAAACTTCAGGAGTTATATTGCATAGAACTAAATTTCTAATAGTTTTGTTATCACCATTAACGATAATATCATTACTAAGCTTATTTCTAGGTAGTGGGTTTGGAGGATTAATTTTTATATTTAACCTTCTAGGAAGTACTGGAGATTTATTGATGGCTTTTTATTTGTGCAAAGGGGATGAAAAAAGTTACATTGTAGATAGACCTTATGGATTTGATATTTTATATTTAAATGAATAATGAAAAAAGCATGTAAAATAATAATTACATGCTTTTTAGTATTTATTAAAAGTAATTTTAAAATTAGTCTTAATAAATTGGATAACTTAACTTAAAAGAAGCTCATTGAGGGATTCTTTGTCTATAGTATTGTTGTAGGAGACATACTCCTCTTTTAATATTTTAAGTTCATTAATATCTACTAGTATTATTGATATGTTTAGATTTAAATTATGAGGTTTTACTTTTAATAAAGAATCATAGAATATTTCACAATCAGTAACAACAGTTATTTTTGAATTACTAGAAATGGGTTGAAGAATGAGTTTTGACCAGGTATTCATTGCATAATGTGTAGCAATAGACCTACTTCTTGAAAACCGTTCAGTGTTAGTTATATCAATATACCTAAAATCAAACAACCATGTATCTATGGAGTTATTGGATAATTCTAGTGTAAGATCAAATCTAAAAAAATCTCTTTTAGCATCTTTGGCAACGCGCCAATCAAGTTCATAATTCCGAAGATTATATAGGATTGTTGACATGCATAGAGATTCATATAATTTCATTTTTTCAAATCTATTTTTTCTCTCATTATTAAACGGATGTTCTGAGTTTTCTTGCTCATTATTATTGTTATTTTCTATATCATCATATTTAATATCATCTTTATAGTCTTCAAATAAATTTAATTGTTGTTTATTTATATGACCAGCAGCTATCATTAAGTCTTCGTATGTAACTCCATTTTTTTCAGTAGGAACGAGTTTTTTTATAGTTTCAGGTGAAGGCGGTGATTCCAATTTAGCGTTAATCATTCTCGATATATGAGATACGCTAGTACCAGCATCATCAGCAAATTTAGTCATGGTTCTTTCACCTTTAGCTTTTTGAATTAGTTCAGAAAAAAGCGATTTATCAAAAGTATTTTTAGTATCATCCATATTATTACCTCTAATCCATAGTTCACTATATAATACCATTATATATATGTTATGCAAAGATGTCAATTATCTATGGAATGATAATTGCATAAAAAGTTGATTATATGCTAAAAAAACAAAATATTTTTTCGAAAAACAAAAAAGCTGTTGACTTATAATGTAAATGAAACTAAAATATATAAATATAAGGGTTTATTTACATGAAATTATATAAAAACCTATTATTAAACCTTGCATAAGAAATTTTTTTAATACTTACGTTGCATAAAAACAAAGAAAAGTTGTGTAAATGCAACGAATGTTTCAAGGGGGGAATAGTTATGTTAAAATTTTTTAAGTGTGAAAGTTGTAAACAGCTTATGTTTACGGAAGATGAAGGTGAAAAGGGGTGCATTATAATAAAGCACCGAGGGAATAAGGTACAAAAGTTCTATATAAGAGGAGAAGGACAAAAATTGAAGGAGTTGTACAAGCCTGTTAAGAAAGGAAAATTATATTTCTTTGATATAATGCGTGGCAGTTACAACATAATTAAGATAATGTGCCCTCGTTGTAAAAAATTTTATCTTATAAATATTGACACTGGGGAATACATAGAAACAAAACGCAATTTTTGGCCAGCAGCATAATATAATATGAGGTTGGTTTAAACTTAAAAACTTAATATATGCTACTGAGCTACGGGGAAATCATGGTTTACCACCAAATTGCCAGAGTTGAACACTAGAAAGAAGTCTAGTGAACACTCTGGCATTTATTTTTTAAATTTTTATTCATGATAAGGCTTCTTTCTAAATTTTATTGAAGAAAGAGGTTTAATTATGGAAAAGTTTAACGAAGAAAAACGCTACTACTTAAATGGTCTTGAGGATGGAAAAGTAAAAAAAGTTGAAGTGTCAAAAGAAATTTACGATGAATACATGCATCCTTTATGGAGAGAAGAAGCTGCATATAAGAGGGAGCATTCAGTTAAGCGAGATACAAACATAAATATATCAGAACTCGATAAGAGAGAATATTTAAAGGTTAGTTCATTAGATGCAATAGTTTCTGGTGGTGGTGAACATCATATAGGGTGCTATGAAGATTTTGCAGAAGAATTAGCTAATGTATGTGAAAAAAAGGAGTTATTGCAGATTCTTGGACAAGCTATAAAAAGTTTAGAAGACGGAGAGCAAGAGCTTATTAAAGAGCTTTTCTTTGTTGGGATAAGTGAACGGGAGTATGAGCGTAGGTATAATGTTCCAAGAAGAACTGTTTCCTATAGAAAGAATAAAATTATGAATAAATTAAAAAAGTATATAGGCAAATAGGGTGATGACTAAAAAATTGAAAAAAGTTTTTCAGAATTTTCTGCCCACTTTAAAGTTTAGAATCTATAGTATATGAGAGCTAGAAAATATCAAACCTCCACCTATTAAGGTTATACATCCGTGATAGGTGGAGATGGAAAGAAAGGAGAATTTACAATGCAAAATAAACAAACAGAATATAGTGCTTCAGAGCTTATAGGAATTTTGAAAGCAACTTCAATTGTGGCTAAGGACTTAGCAAAAAGATTAATACGGATTGAAGAGGCAGTAAAAAAACAAGAAGAAAAATTAAGGAGTGAAAGGGGATAGGGTGATGATTAAAGGTTTAGCTAAAATAGCTACAGGGTTAGCCATGATATCAGAAGGAATAAATGAAATGAGCTTAAATCCTAGGAGCGAAGTTATCTCAAAACTTAAAGAAGAAATAATTAAAGAGGTATCAATAGAAGAAAAGATTGAAGAGGTAAAAGGGAAAAGTGTAGAGCCAAAGGCTGAGATTTCAATTGATGCTGTTCGATCAGTTCTTGCTAAGAAGAGTCAAGACGGAAAAACAAAACAGGTTAAAGCTCTTTTAAATAAGTATGGAGCAGATAAGCTTACATCAGTTAAAGTAGAGGATTATGAAAGTCTTATGAAGGAAGCAGAGGTAATTTAAATGGGACAGCATGCTTTATTATCTGCATCAGCCTCAAAAAGGTGGATGAATTGTACTCCATCAGCTAGGCTTGAGGAGCAGTTTCCAGAGGAAGAAAGTACATTTGCAGCAGAGGGTTCAGCTGCCCATGCTTTAGCTGAACATAAGCTTAGAAAGTATATGAAGCTAAGATCTCGAAAGCCACGTTCAGGGTACGATTCTGATGAACTTGATGAGTATACAGACCAGTATGTTAACTACGCTATTGAGCGTATTGAAGAAGGTAGGAAAAACTGCATGGACACAGTTGTACTAATTGAGCAGAGGCTAGATTACAGCACTTATGTTGAAGGAGGTTTTGGAACAGGAGACCTTATTATTGTTAGAGATAATACACTTGAAATTATTGATTTGAAATATGGTAGAGGTGTCTCTGTTGAAGCTGAAAGAAACCCACAGATGATGCTTTATGCTTTAGGAGCTTTGGAGCTATTTGATACCCTTTATGATATAGAAACAGTAAGGATGACAATACATCAGCCAAGGCTTGAATCTATTAGCTCCTGGGAAATAAGTGTTGATGATCTTAAGGTATGGGCAGAGGAGGATTTAAGGCCTAAAGCAGAACTTGCAATAAAGGGTGAGGGGGATTTTTCTTCAGGATCATGGTGCCAATTTTGCAGAGCTAGAAAGGTTTGTCGTGCTAGGGCAGAGGAGTTTTTAAAACATGCACAGCTTGAGTTTAAAAAGCCAGCCCTTTTATCTGATGTAGAACTAGAAGAAATTTTGACCATAGCAGATGAGCTTAAGAAGTGGGTAGAGGATATATATACCTATGCATCAGATGAAGCCATTTCAAAGGGAAAAACTTGGACAGGCTTTAAGGTAGTAGAAGGTAGAAGTAATCGAAAATATTTAGATGAAGAACAGGTGGTTGAAGCTGCTAATTCAGCTGGATATACGGATATTTATAAAAAGTCTCTAATAGGCATTTCTGAAATGGAAAAGCTGATGGGAAAGAAAAATTTCAATGAAGTTTTAGGGAAGTTAGTGTACAAGCCATCTGGAAAGCTGACCTTAGTTCCTAAAATAGATAAGCGTAAGTCAATATTTATTTTACCCGAAACAGCGGAGTTTAAGGAGGAAATATAAATGGAGAATGCTAAAACAAAGGTGGTCACAGATAAATGTCGCTTCTCATATGCAAATGTGTGGGAGCCTAAGTCAATAAATGGTGGAGAAGAAAAGTATTCAGTTTCATTGATTATTCCTAAGTCAGATACCAAAACTATTGCTGAAATCAAATCAGCCATAGAAGCAGCAAAGGAAGAAGGAAAGGCAAAGTTTGGTGGTAAGATTCCAGGAAACTTAAAGATACCTCTTCGTGATGGAGATAGTGACAGACCAGATGATGAAGCATACAGAAATAGTTTCTTTATTAACGCTAATAGTAAGGAGAGACCCAATATTGTAAATAGAGCGGTTAAGCCAATATTAGATCAAAGTGAGGTTTACAGTGGATGTTACGGAAGGGCCAGCTTAACCTTCTATGCTTATAATGCTAATGGTAATAAAGGAATAGCTTGTGGCCTTGGCAATCTACAAAAGCTTACAGATGGAGAACCATTAAGTGGACGTAGCAGAGCAGAGGATGATTTTACAGCCTTTGAGGATGAGAATTTCTTAGATTAAGGTGGTAGGAGTATGAAAACTTTAGCTATAGACATTGAGACTTATTCTGATGTGGATTTATTAAGAAGTGGTGTATATCCATACACCGCTTCACCACAATTTGAAATATTATTATTTGCCTATGCCTTTGATGAGGATGAAGTTAAAATAATCGATTTAGCTAGTGGCGAAAAACTACCAGAGGAGATTATTTATGCAGTATTAAATGACAGTATTATAAAAACAGCCTTTAATGCACAGTTTGAGAGAACCTGTTTATCAAAATACTTTAATAGAAAGTTATCTCCAAAAGCATGGCAATGTACGGCAGTACAGGCAGCTAGTTTAGGTTTACCATTATCATTAGATGGTGTAGGTCAAGTATTAGATTTAACAGATAAAAAGATGAAGGAAGGTAAGGACTTAATAAAATATTTCTCCATTCCTTGTAAACCAACAACCACAAATGGAAATAGAACTAGGAATTATCCTTATGATGCAATGGATAAATGGTTTAACTTTAAAAAGTATTGTATACGGGATGTTGAAGTTGAAAGAGCTATTCGTAAAAAGCTTCAAAGGTATCCTATTAGTGATAAAGAGCAACAGGTATATATTCTTGATCAGGAAATCAATGATAGAGGCATTCTTGTGGATAGGAAGCTTGTAGAAAAGGCAATAGAGTGCGATAACCTTCATAAAGAAGAAAAGTTTTCACAGGCTCAGCATATAACTGGTCTTGATAATCCTAATTCAGTAACGCAGCTTAAAGAGTGGTTACTTGAAAATGGTGTTGACGTTAATACTTTATCTAAGAAGGCTGTAGTGGATCTGGCTAAAGATGCAGATGGTGAAGTGGAAAGATTACTTAACTTAAGATTACAGTTAGCTAAAACCTCAGTAAAAAAATATGAAGCTATAGAAAGATCTGTTTGTCCAGATAACAGAGTGAGAGGTTTACTTCAGTTTTATGGAGCAAATAGAACTGGAAGATGGGCAGGTCGTTTAGTTCAAGTACAGAATCTTCCACAAAATCATATTAGGGATTTAACTCTGGCTCGTAACTTAGTGAAAAATGGGCAAGTTGAAGCATTAGAGCTTTTATTCGATAGTACACCACAGGTTTTATCTGAGCTTATTAGAACTGCATTTATTCCAAAGGATAATTACAAATTTGTAGTAGCTGATTTCTCGGCCATAGAAGCTAGAGTAATTGCATGGCTTGCAGGAGAACAGTGGAGGATGGAGGTTTTCGAAACACATGGGAAAATATATGAAGCTAGTGC
>DALZNT010000015.1:45009-48943 GCA_032005505.1 Clostridium sp.
GCAAGTCAAATGTTTAAGGTTCCTATTGAAGAAATAACAAAAGGGTCATCACTTAGACAGAAAGGAAAAATATCAGAGCTTGCTCTTGGATACGGGGGATCAGTTGGGGCTTTGACAGCTATGGGAGCATTAGATATGGGTATACCGGAGGAGGAGCTTAAGGGATTAGTTACAGCATGGAGACAAGCTAATCCAAATATAACTAGACTTTGGTGGGATATAGATAAAGCAGCTATTAAGGCTGTGAAGGATAAAACTGAAATTGTAGTAGGTAAGATTAAACTGAAGTATGAAAGTGGAATATTGTTCATCACCTTACCTTCAGGAAGAAAGTTATCTTACATTAAGCCAAGGATTGAACCTAATAAGTTTGAAAGAGATGCTATAACCTATGAGGGCATAGGTAGTGCGAAAAAGTGGGAGAGAATAGATACCTATGGTCCAAAGCTGGTAGAAAATATAGTGCAGGCAATAGCACGTGATTTATTAGCAGAAGCTATGGTTAGGGTAGCGGGTAAGGGCTATGACATAATTATGCATATTCATGATGAGATAGTAGTGGAAGTTGAGAAAGAAAAACAGTGCTTGAAGGAGATATGTGATATTATGGCCATTACATCAGAGTGGGCAGAAGGATTAATGCTTAGAGCTGATGGGTATGAGTGTAAATATTATAAAAAGGATTGATGGTGTGTGGAAAATTTCATATCTGAGCTAAGAGAATATAGATGTATTTTACCAAAGAATATGATTAAAACACTTCGAGGACAAGCTTTATCTGGAGATATTGATGGAGCTAAGAAAGGTTTAGAAAAATTAAAAAGAAAAGTACATGAGGGTGGTGAAGCTTATGGAAATAGCAGAAGCAAGTTCAAGAAAAGAAAAAGTATTAAGAACCAGTAACATAACTTGGGAAGAGTTTTTAGCTAGAGCAAGCAATACTATGAGAACTTGGGAAACTATGGAGGAGTATAAGAAGCTACCAAAGACAAAACAAGATGACATTAAGGATGTAGGTGGTTTTGTAGCAGGAAAGCTGAAGGACGGAAAACGTAAAAATGGCTTTGTAGAGTATAGAAATATGCTAACTCTAGATATGGACCAAGCGTTGATAGGCACATGGGACCAGATTACCATGTTGCATGAGTATACCTGTTGTATTTACTCTACTCATAAACACACTAGTGAAAAACCAAGACTTAGATTAATAATACCTTTATCTAGAAATGTTTCTGCAGATGAATATACAGCCATTGGAAGAAGGGTAGCTGGAGACATTGGAATAGATCAATTTGATGATACTACCTATGAACCAGCAAGGCTTATGTACTGGCCATCTACTTCAAAGGATGGAGAATTTATTTTTGACCATCAAGAGGGAGTACTTCTTGACCCAGACAAGGTTCTTTCAAGATATAAAGATTGGAAGGATAGTAGTCAGTGGCCTGTATCCTCAAGACAGAAAAGTATTGTAAAGCATAATATTTCTAAACAGGCTGACCCATTAGAGAAGGAAGGCTTAGTTGGTGTATTCTGTAGAGCTTATTCCATTGGGGAAGCTATAGTTAAGTTTTTACCAGATGTGTACAAGCCTAGTCTATTAGAAGGGAGATATGATTATATTCCAGCAGATTCAGCGGCAGGTGTACTTATCTATGATGATAAGTTTGCTTTTTCACACCATGCTACAGATTCAGCTTGTAGTAAGCTATGCAATGCCTTTGATTTAGTGCGGATTCATAAGTTTGGAGACCTTGATTCTAAGATTGAAGAAGATATATCACAAGGAAAATTACCTTCATTTGTAGCTATGCAAGAAATGTGTGCTTCAGATGATAAGGTGAAAAAGCGATTAGTTAAGGAAAGGATGGAGAAAGCAGCTACAGAGTTTAATATTGAAGAGGATGAGGATTGGCAGACTAAACTTGAGGTTAGTAAAAAAGGAGAGGTTGTTAATAACTTAAAGAACTTAATAATAATTCTTCAATATGACCCAAATTTAAAATCAATTGCTTTTAATCAGCTTAGTGACGGAATGGAGATAAAGGGTGATGTTCCATGGAAGCATCCATCTAAGTTTTGGAGAGATGCAGATGATGCACAGCTGACTTCATATATAGATTTAACTTATGGTTCATTTTCAGCTAGAAACTACGATATTGCAGTAACAAAGGTGACCGATGACCGTTCATATCATCCGATAAAGGAGTTCTTATACGGGCTTCCACAGTGGGATGGAGTTAAAAGACTTGAAACCTTATTTATAGATTATTTCAATGCAAAGGATGAAGAATATACAAGAGCAGTAACAAGAAAGGTTTTTGTGGCTGCAGTAGCTAGAGTTATGAAACCAGGAATAAAGTTTGACTGGATGCTTGTTTTAAATGGGCCTCCAGGCATAGGTAAAAGTACAATTATCGGAAGGCTTGCGGGTGAGTGGTTCAATGATTCCTTAAGGCTTTCTGATGCAAAGGACAAAACGGCAGCAGAGAAACTTCAGGGATATTGGCTCCTTGAAATAGGGGAGCTAGCAGGGATGAGCAAGGTGGAAGAAAACACGCTAAAAAACTTCCTATCGAGTCAAAACGATATTTATAGAGCATCCTTTGGAAGACGTGCAATGCCTCATCCAAGGCAGTGTGTATTTATCGGTACAACAAATGAAGAAAGAGGGTATCTACGTGATACCACAGGAAACCGCAGATTTTGGCCACTAAAGGTTTATGAAACAGATAAAAAACCGTGGGATATGACAGATGAAGAGATTATGCAGATTTGGGCTGAGGCCAAGGTATATTTTGAAGCAGGTGAAGATTTGAAGCTATCGCCAGAGTTAGAGAAAAGAGCTAATGAGCTACAAAATGAAGCTATGGAAGCAGATGACCGCCAAGGAATAGTAGAAAGCTACCTTGAAATTTTATTACCTGAAGGCTGGGATGAGTATGACATATTTAAGCGAAGAGATTATATAAGTGAGTATTATAATACTAACTCTCTAATACCTAAGGGAAATATTCCAAGAGAAACTATTTCTGTTATCGAGATATGGTGTGAAGCTTTTGGAAAAAATAAAGCTGATTTGGAGAGATATAAGTCCTATGAAATTACTAAAATGCTTCGAAGAATTCCTAATTGGGTACAGGACACTAAACAAAAATGGAATAAGCTATATGGGAATACGAGAGTGTTTAAGAAAGTTAAGTTTTAAAATCTTGTTAGAGGATTGTTAGAGTTTTTGGAAGTGGTGTAAAGTGCCTAGTTTCAAAGAAAAGCACTGTACCATAACTAATTAACAAAAATATATAAGAGTTTATAAATAATAATATATATAAAGGGCTTTATACCCATATATACGTATTCACGCGTATAGGGCAAGCCACACTTTGATAGTGAAAATAATGTAAAACCTAGATAAATCAATGGTTTGAGCTTATAACAACAATTCTAACTTATGGACAGTTAGAGAGGAGATTTAAATTGAGAGAGAAGGATATAGAAAAATCATTAACTATTGAAGTAAAGAAACGTGGAGGGTTAGCACTAAAGTTTGTATCCCCAGCCATGGCGGGTGTTCCAGATAGGATAATTATTATGAAGGGCGGAAGAATTGCTTTTATTGAACTTAAAGCTTTGGGCGGAAAATTAAGACCCCTGCAATTAAAAAGAAAAACACAGATAGAAGCATTAGGTTTCAGAGTATACTGTGTGGATAGTAAAGAACTGGTAGGAGAAATTCTAGATGAAATATGTGCCTCATGAATATCAAAAATATGCTCAAGATTTTATTATAAATAATCTATCATGTGCATTACGTCTTGATATGGGGCTTGGAAAAACAGTAATAACTTTAACAAGTTTATGGTTACTAATGTTTGAATATTTTGAAATTAACAAGGTGTTAGTTATTGCTCCCTTAAGGGTTGCTCATGATACA
>DALZNT010000016.1:0-48851 GCA_032005505.1 Clostridium sp.
TAAAGCTATTATTCATTTTTGTAGGGCATTTATGCATTTTGCGAAAGCCCCTTTTACTTTATATACTACAAATCTTTAATTATTTTGTTCTAAATTATGAAGAACATTTCTACACAGAGCCATAATTATTATGGATATGGTTATATTCCATAATAAAGTTACTAATAGAGCTGATATTGAACCATTTGTCATTACAGCAACTATAACTGCACCAATTATTCCTGGAAGTGCAACTAAAATTATAACTAAAAAGTTTAATACCATAAGTAGTCCCTTGCTTGCAATTGTTCCAATAACTCTTTCTGCTAATACATCTGCAGCTATAAATAGGACTCCAAATCCAACTCTAGCCAATATACAAATTACTATTTCTACAGGACTTGCCTTTATCATTATACCTACAATGACAAAGATAACAACTCCATCTATAAAAGCTTTTAATATACCTTCTGATATAGCTGAAATTAACTTTTTAAACGGACTTTGTGGGAACATATAAATATAGTGCATAGTTAATTCACGTACCCATCTGCCCGTAAAGCTCATAAATAGCTGCATATATGTTGACATTGCAAAGGTTATAACTATACTTCCATCTTCTCTCATTACTGCCGTAAAAATTACTGCTATTATTAATTGAATAAGGGTATAGGTATCAAATATAACTCTTCCAGCTCTTCTGTTCTCTAGCATGTGCTTAAAGAAGAATACACATGCACCTTGTCCATGATTTATTCCAGTTTTCTTTAGCCTTATCTTCCTATTGGCTCCCACCTCTGCAACTTTTCCTTTTTTTGCATCTTCTACTCGATTATACATGGTTTCTGTAGCACCTAGAACATCTTCGTAATAGTTATTCTTACTCTTAATAATAGCAAGAACTACTACTAAGATTCCCACTAAAGTAAGTATTAAGTATATTAAAGTGCCTTCCAGATTTCCAATAACTCCACCGAAAGTTAATGCCTTAATCCAGCCTACAAAAGGAATACATTGATTCCATTTAGAATTTATTCCATCAACAACAGCCTTTAATCCACCTATTCCTGAATTAACATTAAATAAAATTGAAAGAACTACTGGAGCTATACAAAGATATATCATAACCTTTGCTATCCTCTTTTTTCTTTCATTTCCGCTAGTTATGGCATATATAGCCATGGAAATTACACTACCTATAAAAGTTGTTGCAAAATATCCTGCAAAAATTATAAACACACCACTTGGCCCTACACCATAAAAACTCTTCAAGGTTCCTGCTTGAAATAGTATGAAGAAGGAAATTAAAAGAGACATTCCTATCTGACGGACTAACCCATAAACTAAAATTTTCTTAGATGACGTTGGTGATACAAAAAGTAAGTTTACATCTGACATCTTAAAGAAAGTAGAACCTGCTGATATACCCTGTAACACATGGGATACAAAGAGCATCATAAATAGAGCGAATATTATGGCCCCAAGCTCCTCTATGGGTCTTACTGTATCCAAAATATCCTGTGGACCTTTCATTGCAGATGTGATAAATACCATTGCCATAAGGCCTATTAATATCAAATAAGCTATTAGCTTTCCTGGATGTCTTTTCAAGTCTTTAATTTGATTCTTTAGGGTGGTTCTCCAGAGATAAAATATTCCCTTCACAACTACTCACCCTTTCCTTCTGTTATGCTAAAGAACAGTTCCTCTAGGCTTTCATTAGAATCTTCACTTTCTGCTTTATATTTCGTGGCTACGATTTTCCCCTTCATCATTATATGTGCTACATCCCAGTAATCCTCTACACTGTCAATCATATGAGTACTTATTATCATGGAGGTTCCCTTTGCCTTTAATTCCATAATTGTATCTTTTAAACTCTTTATTGCATGAGGATCTAGTCCAACTAAAGGTTCATCAAAGATTATCACCTTAGGTCTTGGAAGAAGTGCACAACAAATACTTACCTTTTGCTGCATGCCTTTAGATAATTCCTTTCCGAATTTATTTCTCTTATCATCTAGCTCAAACCTTTTTAAAAGGTCATCAGCATAGTCATTCCAATCCTTTAAATCGTACCCTCTTGCGATAAATTCTAGATGCTCATCTACAGTTAACATATCATAAAGCACTGGTACCTCTGGCACATATCCAATTCTTGCCTTTGCCTCCAAAGACCTATTTTGAAAATCATCTATAGCTATATTTCCTTCAAATCTTAAAAGACCACAAATACACTTTATAATTGTAGATTTTCCAGCTCCATTGGGTCCTAAAAGTACCGCTATCTCGCCATCATTAACTTGAAAGTTTAAATCATTATTAGCTAAAACCTTCCCATATTTTTTTGTTACATTACTTACTACTAACATAGTCCACCATCCTTATATAAAATCAAATAAATTCTATCCTTAACTTCCACTGCTAATTATACCATATTTTATCACTAACTTGACCATTATTTAACAATCTTTCTTGATAGTTATATTGAAACTCCGCCTCATATTCATTCGGTGGAGTAAATTTCACTTACTAAATCACAGATGTACGCTGTGAAAGTTCTGCTAGCCAAATCACAGATTTGGAACATCACTTTTAGAGTGTCACTTAAAAAAACAGAAGTAACCTCATTGGATCACTTCTGCTTAAACTCAATATTTATCAATTAAATTGACATAGTTACGTAAGTTACATAACTTAAAACTATAATCATACTTGCAAATGCATATGGTACTGAACTATATTTTCATTGCTCTAAACTCTTTGCATATTGGCTTTTCACCTTTAACATCCCATAAGCAACTATGGTACATATAAATCCAAAGATTATTAATAAATACCCTTGATTTGATGGCTGATATATAGAACCTTTAATATACATAATATCTGCTAAGAAAAGAATACCGCAGTTAAATAGATTGCTTCCTAAAATATTTCCTGTCATAGCATTAAAGTTACCTTTTTTAACTAGTGCTATAGATGAAGTTAGTTCTGGCAGCGATGTTGCAACCCCTAATAAAAGTGCTCCTGCAAGGGTAACTCCTAAATTTAACTCCTTAGCTATTAAATCTGTTACCATAGTAATAGCAATAGAACATATAATTAACCCTAAACTTAGGATTACAAATCTAACCATTATTTGTTTTACTGTTAAATCACAAGTGCTTTCACCTGTCTCCTCTGAATTTTCATCCACTGACATAGTTTTAGCCCCTCTAACATAAAGCAATAAAATCGCAATTGAGAAAAAGCTCACTCCAAAAAAGGTAAAATCTCTTCCTATAATATTAGCTGTAAATATAATTCCGTAAATTATCATAAGTAGCTTTAAAGTATTTCTGTGGCTGGCAGTTATAGTCGACTTCTGAAACGCCTTAATTCCTGAAAGTACTAAACACCCTAAAATTGTTAAGTTAAAGATATTGCTTCCTAAGATATTACCTGAAACTAAGTTTACATCATTTAAAAATACAGTAGATGAGATACTCGTAAATAATTCTGGTAATGAAGTTACTGCTGCTAGCATTACCCCACCTAAAAAAGCTCCTGAAAGATTTGTCTTCTTATCAAGCTCGTCCACATAAAATGACAGTTTAATAGAAAATCCAATTACTCCTGCTACTAAAGCTATGTATAAAATATATATCATTATAATTCCTCCTTCGTACTTATGTCATAATTACTCAACCTTATATCTACTGAGTAATTTCAAAAACCTAAATCAAGAATTTTGTTTTTCACTTAAATTCCATTAACTAAGTCGCCTATGCCATTTTTCTAAATTTAAAGTATAATAAAAAAAGACTTATATTCTATGTTCTAGAATATAAGTCTCGTCTTTTAAGATTAAACCAGAATGTAAACCATTCGGATGTTGACCTAATCCCACCAACACAACGTCGATGCTGACTACTCCCTTAATATATGTACTACTAATTTGCTACTATTGAACTTTAATTGTAATTATTATTTATCACGCATTTACTATAATAACATCTTTCGATATTTTTCGCAACAATTAAACCTCCCCTTCAAAGGTTGATTTTATACATAATTTAAGGATTATTCCTCTACTTGAAAAATAATCCTTGCACCCTACATTACTAAATAATAAATTATATCTTCTATATCAACACCATAATATGACTTCTCCACACTACTAAACTTAATTTGAAGTTTTCCCTTCATTTTTTCTATATAACCAAGGGTAAATGGTAAGTATTTCGCAATCTCCTTAACATACTCTTTTGAAAAATAATTCTTTCCCATTGCTACTGCAAAAATTATCATAAGAGTACAATTATCTATTATTAGTTTCTTAATTTCATCAATATTATCACCTTTAAAACATTCCGTTTCCTTTATAATATGAACTGTTAAATTTATAAGTTTAGTTACTATATTGTCCAAGTTGTATTTTCCTGCTAATTGAGACATTACTGTCATATGCTCATTATCATAGTCTTCTTTTACATCCTGAAGGTCATCACATAATTGAAGCAGAAACCCATAACCATAAGTAAAAAATTCTTCTTCTTCACTAAGGAATCCATCAATAAGATATCCATCAGCCAACACTGAAGCTCCACCTTTTTCAATAGAAATATCCAGCATATCTCTTTCATAGGGATTGCTAATGCCCTCCTGCTGAATTAAACTTTTACGCTGACCTTCAAAAATTATAAGAAGACTTTCAAAAACCTTTGAATACGTCTCTCTATCATAAACCTCTTCAATTTTACCTACTAAATCAAAAACCTGACCTTCATGAATACTTCTCTGTTCCAGTTTCTCCCCTAAAAGTCTTCTATAAAATCTTTTATTAAAGTCTAATTTTTCATCTATAGGCACCTTAGGATCATCTAAATAATTATCTGAATAAGGATACAGCATGCTATATCCGAAGCTAGCCATGTTAAATTCAATGTTCTTCCCAAAAGATTTTTGCAGAATACTTATAATCCAAACATTTCTCATCGCCTGTCCTATATCGCCATAGGAAATTTTACTATCAAAGGTTTTACACTCACTTATAAACTCTCTGGTAGTATTCATAAATTGTTCCTTCATCCTTTGATCAATGACTCCAAGTTCAAAACCCTCTATAGATGCCATCAGGTCATCAAGTTTCTTCTGACTATCCTCCTTCCACTTTACTCTCTCATCCTCCGCTTCAGGAAAATTATTAATAATAGCAACAACTTCATCCAAAAGCTTTTCAAACTTTTTCTCTGTATTTTTCTTTTTGAAGTAGCTACTTTCCTTTAATGGCATCTGCAGCTGTATAGGCATATCCCACCAAATCTGTCTATATGCATCCTTCAATCCTTTAACATCTATCCTTCTTCTCTCCAGCCCCATGATGCCCTCCTTACAAATAACTTTCATATATATTCTTTATTTTTTCTATTACAACTATTTTATCCCCTAAAGATAACCTCACCTCTAATAATATATTATGCTACACTTATATTATAAAGTATATTGGTCATTTTTGGTAATATTTTAAGTGTTTATTTCGATATATTGCTTATAAAAAAACTGATTAGAAAAACTTTAAAGTTGATTTTCTAATCAGTTTATATCTAATTAATCCTTTTTATAGATGAAGCTACTCCGTTGTAGCTTCACCTAAGAATTTTAGTTAACCGGGAGGATTATACTAAAATCTTTATCACATCATATAAATGTAAACTTACTTCATTGTAAGTTCACTTAATAATATCACCCACTACTTTTTAATTTTTTACAGACAAAAAAGATAGGTAATTGATCCCTATCTGAAAATACTTAGCAAATAAAAGTTTTAATGTTAAATCTAAATGCCATTTAACTATTACTAATCCATATAAAACTAGTAATGATTAAAGGATTTTAAAGACAGAAATTAATTTAAAGTAATCTAAAATGAGCTGAAAAGTACATGTCATACTTTTCAGCTCATTTCTATTACACTTTTATTAATAAATCTAATACGCAACTTTAGCACCGTATTCTAGGTAATCATCTAAATATTCAAATCTCTCTTGTCATAAATAGGTAAACTAGCTAAACTAAGTCCAATGCCACCACTAATAGTAACAATAGAATAAATAAGGTCCACGCTTCCTCCATCAATAATTTCTGAAATACTGAAATATTTAAATGGACATAAAACTCGTAAGACCCCAAATGCCTCATTAAAGTCAATTAAAATCCCAAGTACATAAAATACAAATACCAAACTCATTACTATACTGGATACTTTATTTGTTTTTTTCATTACTGAAGCAATTATAATACCAATTGTCATTAATAAAAACTGTACAATAAATAATGATAGGTGAAGATTTATAATTACCTTCATCAAATTTTCCTCTGGCACAACTAATTTTAGCCCGATAATTGAAGCAATAAAAGATACTGCTGTAAACACTAGGATTTCAATTAAGTTTGCCAGCCATTTTTCAGTTACAATTTTTCTTCTGGAGATAGGACGAACCATTAAGAATTCTGTTGTGTTGTCTCTCTCTTCTTTCACTAATGTATTGAACCCAATATGAGCTGCAAAGAATCCCCCCATAAGCATGATATATTGAAATATGATTCCATAGAAGCCTGTCGCCTTATTTAAATCAAATGAGGTAAATCCGAAAACTGCTAAAACCATTTTAGGCATGCTTTCAATTAATATGCTAATATCCATCCCGCTAGCCCCTAGCCCAGTATATTTATATAGTCCCGCCGCTACAAAAACTATAATAACTACAGACCATATGATTAAAGTCTTAATACTACTTTTAACTTCTCTCTTTAAAACATTCATATGCTGCCCCCTAACTTGCATGAATATCTTTTTTACTATAAATAAGAGCACTTATAATAGTAAGAAAAATAATCATTGCAATACCTATTAAATAGCTTGTAGTTTCAATAGCTCCACTCTTTAAAATCACCATGGAGTCGTACATTCCAAATGGATTTATATATTTTCCGAAGCTGATGTCTAAAAAATTTTCAATGATTTGCACAATGTAAACTCCTAATACCACCATTGTTGAAATCGTGCTCACAGATTTAATCTTTGGAAGAATCACTCCTAATACAGCGCCCATAGCACAAAATATTAATTGAGTTAGAAGCATTGCTACTCCTAAAAGTAAAATATAATTTAATCTATAACCACCTTTTTCCACAAGCGGTATCATAAGCATAAGAATCCCTATATACAAAATAGTATTAAAAATAACATATACTACAACGCATAAAGCTTTCCACCCAAAGATATAGCCTCTGCTTCTTGGCTTAGTAAGAATAAAGTCAAAAGTTTTAAAGCGCTTCTCCTTTGAAAAAATCCCCAGTGATAAATTCATGGCTTGAAGCCCTACACAAATTAAAATATACATAAATAAAAAGGATAAGTAGCCTTCAACTTTAAAGAATTCCACTGGATCAAAGCCAAAAGATTTTAGAACCTCTGGTGGAAATCCCTGAAACAAAGTTAATACAGCCTTCGATTCTTCTTTGAATGATGGAAACATTAAAAGAAATATAAGAGTTATACTAAGAGCTGTGCTGAGCCAATAAATCATAGACTTAAAGCTTAATTTAAACTCATATCGAAACACATTCATATGCTAGTCCTCCTTTTCATAATAATGATAGAAGATTTCCTCTAGCTCAGGCTCACTAAGATGAACATTTTTCAAGTCAAACTCAGCCAATAGTGACATTAACGCATTTATCTTTCCTGCATAAAGGAAAGAGCAAGTCTTGTTCTCAATTTGTAAATTGGTAATTCCAATTAACTTAAGCCTTTCATTATCTATATCGCCATTAAACTCTAGGCTGACTTTTTTATGATTCTGTTCCTTAAGTGTACTGATACTCTCTAGTGCAATAATTTTTCCTTCCTTTATAATAGCAACTCTATCACATAGCTTTTCCACTTCACTTAAAATGTGAGATGACATAAATATAGTTGCTCCTTTTTCATTCTCTTTTCTTAAGAGGTTAAAAAATAACTGTTGCATTAATGGATCTAATCCACCCGTTGGTTCATCTAGAATAATTAATTTTGGCTCATGCATTAATCCTTGTACAATTCCAACCTTTTTACGATTACCGTAAGATAAGTCCTCAATCTTTCTATTTAAATCTAGCTGTAGCATTTCAGCAATCTCTAACATCTTTTTTGTGCAATCCTTCTTATAAAAGCTTGCTGAGTATTTTAAAAGGTCTATAACCTTCATATTATCATAATAAAATACTTCTGATGGAAGATATCCCACCTCTTCAAGGATTTCTGGATGAGTTGCTACATCCTTACCAAAGATAGTGGCCTCCCCACTATTTTGATGGATAAGTGCCAAAAGTGTTCTTATAGTAGTAGATTTGCCTGCTCCATTAGGTCCAATAAACCCAAAAATTTCTTTCTCTTCTATTGAGAAGCTAATATCATCTACTCCCCTTGCTTTTCCGTAGGTTTTAGTTAAATTCTTTACTTCAATTGCATACATCTAATCTTCCCCTCTTTCTTTAAGTGACATTCTAAATCTATACCCAAATGGTACGCGTGATTTAGTTAATTGGACTTGCTCATTCGAATGAATATAAGAATGAGTTTACTTATTACCCTTCAAATCCTTATACACCTTTAATTTCTCATTAAATCTCTCTCCAGTTAACTTGGTATATAAACCTATGGATACAGTTGTTATTACAAAACATACTGTAAATATCATAACTGCTACAAATACATAATTTTCTATATTTTAAGTATATGACTTGTCTTCCCTTAGAACAATAATTTTTTACTAAGTTGCAAAAATATGATACTAAGACGCAAAATTAGTTATCCCCATACATTAAAACAAAAAAATTAAAGCCCAAGAGAAAATCTAAATCCTCTCCTGGGCCATAAATTAAATATTTTTCTATTAATTTGTTACATCTCTCTTAATAAACACTGCAAATGAAATCACAGTTAAAACTGCTGCTAACACTAATAAGTGAATAGCTCCCATTGTAGGATTTAAGTTTAATCCCATCTGTCCAAGATATTCTATCATCCAAGATTCTCCACCTGCATAACTACTTAGGTTTACATATGGTATGAATGTTTTATCAAGCCATTTTAAACCAAGACTAGCTCCAATTTGAGTTGCTGGCATACTTCCAAGGAAACCAACCATTGTAAGTCCAACTGCAAGAGCTGTATTTCTCATAACTGTAGAGATAAAGAATACCACTGCAATTATGAATATTAAGCTGATGCTTGCAAACATTAAGTTTGGTATTAATGATAGTATAAAGCTTTGCTGAACTATCACTCCATCTTTAATCGCTAACACTGGAGTTGCTAAAGTTCCAAATCCATGGGCAGCTCCACTTGAAATTATATTTATTATGAATGCTAAAATCATAGCTCCATATCCTATTATGAATACTGAAATTAGCTTTGAAAGTAGTATCTTCCATCTTGAAACTGGTCTTATCATAAGAAGTCTAACAGTTCCTGTAGAGTACTCTGAAGATACAATTCCTCCACCAATTATTATACAAAGTAAAATTGCAATAGTAACGTATATTAAATATGTGTCATTTAAAGAACTTCTAGCATCTTTAATAAATTGTACTTGTGGAATATCATTCTCTAAGCTATACCAATCTAAAGCTAAATCCTCTTGTGCCTCTGCAATTCTAGAATCTCTATCTTTTTGATACTTCTCGTAAGTGTATCCCTGTCTGTTTATTTCATCAGTAAATCGTTGTTTAAATTGATCTTCTGATAAAAGTTCTTCATTTTTCACATTAATGGAACCTTTGATATCTTCTATAGTATTGTGTTTCCAATCATTTGTATCGCACATGATTTTATTATCATATTTATACTTATATGCTCCTAAAAGTTCTTCCTGCATAGCTATAGCTTTCTTTTGTGCTTCAATAGCTATAGGTAACTCCTTATTTTCCTTATCCTTTGCAAGGTCAGCCTCTAAAGTACTTAATTCTTCTTTAGCATTTGCTATCTCAGTTTCTGTAGATTTTATAACTCCGGCTAAATATCCCATGTAATCATTGTCTACAATAGTTTTCTTTAACTCAGTTACTTCACTAGTAAACTTGTCTATTTCTTTTTGTAAGTCTTCCTTAGACATAGTGTAGAAGTCTTCTAATTCCATAACGTTAATTTGATAAATATTGTTTGTTAATTCAGTACTAGATAGTCCATCCTTTATTCCTGAAAGCATTATAGCCATTCTTTCCTTATCTTGCATTTCAGATATAAGACTATCTCTCCAATCAGACCAATTTATACTATTATCAATCCTAAGCTGATATCCATCAACTTCTACTTGAATTATCTTCTTATTTATTTCTGCGTTTTTAGCTGACGAATCAATTCTATCAAACTCCATAGTAACCCAACCGATACTATCTTGATAATTCTCCATTGACCACTTTAATTCATCACCGTTACTGAAGTATTTAAGTAGGAAAGGTGCTGCTATACTAGCCACAAGTATTAAGATTAAAATTACCTTAACACTTACTTTTTTATATTGTTTTATCCATTCATTTTTAACTAATCCAAAAATCTTACTCATGGTTATCTCCTTATCTGATTTGACTCTTAGAGCCCGTAGTAATTTTCATAAACTCGTCCTCAAGACTATTTGTAACTGGAGTTATTGAGTAAACTAAGATATCAGCCTTAACTAATATTCTATTTACTACTGCTATATGGTTCTTAGTAGCTGTTACTTTTAACTTATTTCTCTCCTCTGAGAATTCAATCTTCAAGTCTTCTACTTTAATAGCATCTTCTAAAGCCTTCTTAGCTTTAGCCCCATTATCAACTTCTACTGCATAAATATTCATATCATCATTTTCTTGATTTCTGATATCCTTCATAGTCTTCATATCAATTACTTTTCCGCTGTCTATGATACCAAATCTATCACACATAAGCTCCATTTCGCCTAAAAGGTGACTTGAAACTAGAACTGCAAGTCCCTCTTTTTCCGCTAAGTCTCTTAGCATATCACGAAGTTCTTTAATTCCTACTGGATCAAGCCCATTTGTAGGTTCATCTAGGATTAATAGCTTTGGATTATGAAGTAGCGCTTGTGCAAGTCCTAATCTTTGTCTCATTCCTAGTGAATATTTTTTAACCTTATCATCAATACGATTATCTAATTTAACAAGGTTTATAATCTCAGTGATTCTTTCCTTAGACACTTTACCGTGCATTCTTCCATAAATTTCAAGGTTATCACGACCTGAAAGATATCCATACATCTCAGGATTCTCTATGATTCCTCCAACACCTGAAAGTGCATTCTCAAAATCTGTCTTAACATTTTTTCCATTTACGAAAATTTCACCCTCATCAATTTTTAAAAGACCTGTAATCATCTTAATTGTTGTAGTTTTACCAGCACCATTAGGCCCTAAAAATCCAAATATCTCACCTGAATTTATATCAAAGCTAACATTCTCAACGATTTTACGTTTCCCCATAATTTTGCTAACATTTTTAAGTTCTAAAACCTTAGACATTCTCTCACCTCATCATTTTTTCTAAACTCAGCATATATCATTTACTTATCTTTGAAAATGGTTTTCCTTGATTTGTAAGAAAGATGTAAGAAATACCTAGTTTTCTGTAACAATCGAAAGAATTTCTTAAGAATTTATAAACTTCATAAATTATTTATAAAACTGTCTTAGAATGTTCTTTGAATAGCATAGCCTTATGTACTATAATATAGTCAACACTTAAGTTATGAGGTGATTAAATGAATTTCTTCAATGATAGCTACGGACTTGATTTATTTTCAATTTTTTTAATTCTGGTGTCATCTTTTTTGAACTTATTCTCTCTTACAAGAATTGTAGCACTTATCGTTCTACTCATTGCTCTATACAGAGTGTTCTCCAAAAATGTGGAGAAACGAGAACAAGAGCTGCGAAATTTTTGTATGAATATCAATAAAATTTTAAGTAAATTTAATAGAGCTCTTCCAAGCAATCTTCCCGTATTTCATTTCAGCGATTGTGCACCACTGTTTTCTAACTTTAAAAAGTGGTTTAATGAAAAGAGGAATTTTAAGATAGTTAAATGTCCTAGATGTAGTCAAAAGTTACGACTGCCAAGACATAGGGGCAGAATAACAGTTACTTGCAAAAGATGTTTACATGAATTTAAATTAAAAACATAATAATTAAATTTAATTATAAAAGCACCCATAAATGTTCTTTTTTAGAATATTTATGGGTGCTTTTATCATAACATATGTATTTTGATATCGTATACTTGTATTTATATTAAACTTAATTCATATTTTTCCTTGCCTTTATACAAAAAAGTGTATAATATATAAATAATATATCTGATTATTCTTACTTTTGTGTATTTATGACTTTAAAGTAAAAATATAAAAGTCATGTGAATATAAGTCTTAAGAAAAAAATTTAATTAACGTAAAGGAGATGAATTATGGAATTTTTAACAACAATTGTAGACCAACTTAATACTTTTATGTGGTCCTATCTATTAATAGCACTATTAATCGGTGTAGGTTTATACTTCTCTTTCAGAACAAAATTTGTTCAGTTCAGATATCTTAAAGAGATGTTCAAACTTTTAAAACCAAGCGGTAAAAAAGAAAAAGATGGAGTTTCTTCTTTCCAAGCTTTCTGTATAAGTACAGCTTCAAGAGTTGGTACTGGTAATATTGCTGGTGTTGCTATGGCAGTTGCTTCCGGCGGACCTGGTGCAGTATTCTGGATGTGGCTAATCGCTCTTATTGGTGGTGCTTCAGGCTTTGTAGAGAGTACTCTAGCTCAAATATATAAAACTAAAGATGCAGATGGTAACTTCCTTGGAGGACCTGCTTACTACATCCAAAGAGGACTTGGAATGAGATGGCTTGGAGTAATCTTCGCAATCTTAACCACAATTTGTTTTGGATTAGTATTTAATGCAGCTCAATCTAACACAACTACTTTAGCATTCACAAACGCATTTAAAATAAGCCCATTATTAATGGGAATTATTCTAGCAGCTTTAACTGCTGTTGTAATCTTTGGAGGAGTTCAAAGAGTTGCAAAGGTATCTGAGATAATAGTACCAATATTTGCAACTGCATATATATTAGTTGCTATCTTTGTAATAGCAATCAACTTCAAAACTCTTCCTGGCATCTTCAAATTAATCTTTGAAAATGCTTTTGGTATACAGCAATTTGCTGCCGGTGGACTTGGTTTCACAATAATGCAAGGTATAAAAAGAGGATTATTCTCTAACGAAGCTGGTATGGGTAGTGCACCTAATGCCGCTGCAACAGCAACAGTTTCTCACCCAGTAAAGCAAGGACTTACACAAACTCTAGGTGTTTTCACGGATACTATAGTAATTTGTTCATGTACTGCTTTCATAATCCTAATTTCAGGTAACTATGCGGGAACTGAATTAACTGGTATCGAGCTTACTCAAAGTGCTTTAAGCTCGCAAATCGGAGTTGCTGGAACTTACTTCTTAGCTATCTGTACTTTCTTATTTGCCTTCAGTTCAATCGTTGGTAACTATTACTACGGACAAGCTAATATAGAATTTATTACAAAAAGTAAGGTTGTTTTAAATGCATTTAGAGCATTTGTTGTTCTTACTGTATTAGGTGGTGCTATGGCTTCTATAGATATCGTTTGGAATCTAGCAGACCTATTCATGGCATTTATGGCAATCATAAATCTAATAGCTATATTATTCCTTGGCAAGTATGCTTTTGCTGCCCTTGATGATTATTCACAACAATTAAAGGCTGGAAAAGATCCTGTATTTAAATCATCTTCAATCCCTGGACTTACAAACACTGAAGCATGGGATGATGATAATGCAGACGAAGATGATATAGAAATCTCTTAACAAAATAAATAATATAAATAAAATAAAAGAGCTAGAATCGCCATTGATTCTAGCTCTTTTATATATAAATTATTTAGAAAAGGACTTTATCTAATATGCTTGCTATTATTTTACCCTTGCTATTCCTAATTCACGAGCAACTCTGCCAACTTCTGCTGCAACAACTTTTGCAACTTCTAGATTAAATGCTCCTGGAATTATATAATCTTCTTTTAATTCATCCTCTTTTACTATACTTGCAATTGCTCTAGCTGCAGCAACTTTCATTTCCTCGGTAATATCTGTAGCTTGAACATCTAGTGCGCCTCTGAATATTCCTGGGAATACAAGAACGTTATTGATTTGGTTAGCATAGTCACTTCTACCTGTAGCTATAACTCTTGCTCCACCTTTTGCCGCTTCTTCAGGCATAATTTCTGGAGTTGGATTTGCCATTGCAAAGATTATAGAATCTTTAGCCATTGTACTAACCATTTCTGAAGTTACAACGTTTGGAGCAGATACTCCTATAAATACGTCTTTACCCTTCATAATTTCAGCAAGCGGTCCTCTTTCATTGTTTTTATTAGTTACTTCAGCCATAGCCTTTTGAGCATCATTCATCCACTCTTCACCTTTAGCTAAAGCCCCACTTCTATCTACTAAAACAACATTTCCAATACCTTGCTCCATTAATAACTTGCATATAGAAATTCCAGCTGAACCAGCTCCGTTGATAACAACATTAGCTTCTTCAAAAGGCTTGCCTACTAATTTTAAAGCATTAATTAGTCCAGCAGAAACTACAATTGCTGTACCATGTTGATCATCGTGGAATACTGGTATATCTAACTCTTCTTTTAATCTACGCTCAATTTCGAAGCATCTAGGTGCAGATATATCTTCAAGATTTATTCCGCCAAATGTTGGGGCCAAGTATTTTACAGTCTTAATTATTTCTTCAGTATCCTTTGTATCAAGACATATTGGGAACGCATTAACTCCACCAAACTCTTTAAATAATATAGCTTTTCCCTCCATTACTGGCATTGCAGCTTCTGGGCCTATGTCTCCTAATCCTAAAACAGCAGTTCCATCAGTAACAACAGCAACTAAGTTAGATTTTGAAGTATATTTGTAAACATCACTTTTGTTTGCAGCGATTTTTCTACAAGGCTCAGCAACTCCTGGAGTGTAAGCTGTACTTAAATCCTCTCTTGTAGCAACTCTTATTTTTGAAGTCACCTCTATTTTCCCATGATTTTGCTCATGCATTTCTAAACTTAATTTGTTATAATCCATTTTCAACGACTCCCTTTCTTTTATGTATTTCTCCTTATATTTTCCTCATTTTTTCTTACAACCTTAGTTTACTACATAATTCTTCTTTTGAAAAGTTTTGCAGGCTAATGAATACCTTATATAATTAAAAAATATCTAGGAAAATAGTTTTCAAACAAAAGGCTGAGGTTTTATCCCTCAGCTTTTTGTTTGTTTTCATATGCAATTAAAACAATGTCCTTATCCTGTGATATGCTTTGCTCTAGCTGATTAATCATGCTCTTTTGTTTGTCATCTACCTCTGCAAATTTGTAGTCATTAAAATTTTCCATAATATCAACTCCTTTAAAAATAATATTCGCTATTTAGCAGTTAAATATGTATAAACTGATTTAATAACCTCTAAATAAGAATATAATTAATTTATCTTAGGGGTATCGCCAAGCGGTAAGGCACTTGACTCTGACTCCTGTATCGCAGGTTCGAATCCTGTTACCCCTGCCATTTTCCTTGTACATTAAAAGAAGCTATTGTAGATGTATTGATTTTAATAGTATTCTACCTATTGTTGTGTTAAGATTAACTGATTGAAGTCGTCACAATAAAAATTTATGTTTAATTCATAAACATATCAAAATGGTCACACAATATCATATAAAGACTTATTAACGAGAGGTAGATAAAATGAATTTTAAAGATTTCGGAATTAACGAAGATATACTTAAGGTATTAAAATATAATGGAATCACTACACCAACTCCAGTTCAAGAGGAAAGTATTCCCTTTATAAAAAACGGTAAAGATGTAATCGCTGAAGCACAAACTGGAACTGGAAAGACTTTAGCTTTCCTATTACCAATGTTTGAAAATATAAATCCATTAAGTGATGCAGTTCAGGGATTAATTTTAACCCCAACTAGAGAACTTGCTATCCAAATAACAGAAGAAGCTAACAAACTTAAACAAGGTAAGGATATAAATATTCTTGCAGCATATGGTGGTAAAGATATCGGATCTCAGCTTAAAAAGTTAAATAAAGGTATTCACCTAATAATAGCTACACCTGGAAGGCTTCTGGACCACTTAGAAAGAGGAACTATAAACCTTTCTAAACTTAAAACTTTTGTTTTAGATGAAGCTGATCAAATGCTTCTTATGGGTTTCAAAAATGAAGTTGAAAACATAATAAAACATACAGGCAAAGGACGTCAAACTCTATGCTTCTCAGCTACTATGGACTCCTCTGTAAAGAAACTTGCCTATAGATATATGAATGACCCTGTAGTTGTTACTGTGAAAAAGAAGGAAGAAGTAACTCTTGAAAATATAAAGCAATTTGTAGTTGAAACTACAGACAGACGAAAGCAGGATGCCCTTTGCACAGTTCTAGCTGAGGATAATCCCTTCATGGCTATAATCTTCTGTAGAACTAAAAGAAGAGCTGACGAACTAGAAATGGGCCTTGCGAAGCGTGGTATTAAATGTGAAAAAATCCATAGTGATATTCCTCAGCCAAAGCGTGAGAGAATCATGAAGGCCTTTAGAAATGCAGATATTCAATTCTTAATTGCTACAGATGTAGCTGCCCGTGGTTTAGATATAAGCGGTGTTTCACACATCTACAACTATGATATTCCTGAAACTGTAGAAAGCTATATCCACCGTATCGGAAGAACTGGAAGAGCTGGAGAAGAAGGCTACACTTGCGCCTTCATTGATCCTAAAAACGAAAAAATTCTAGATGACATAGAAAGTCATATCGGCTTTAAAATTCCTAGAAGAGAAGTATAATTCCAATAGAATATTTAGAAATATAAATTACGAAAACCAGAGTTTATACAGCTCTGGTTTTCTTGTTAGACGCTTCTTCCAATAACTGTAGATTCACCAGAAATCCTACCATAGAGTTTAAGTAGTATATTCTTTATTTTCTATGAGTATATTTATAATAAGACTTTCATAAAAGGAATGATTGCATGCTTGGTGCTAGACATCTATTTAATTCACTGGAACCATTTCTCATCTTTATACTCTTTGGATATATAGCTATACAATTGCTTAAATTTCAAAATGATATGAAAAAAAAGAAAAAATAGCTCAATCCGTAACCATGGATTGAGCTGTTTTCATTAGGGAGTTATATTTTAATGATTTGTTTTTTAGGAAACTCCTTCTCATATTCATTCGGTGGAGTAAGTTCTGCTACCCAAATCACGAGTGCCCTTTGGGTATAGATTTGGAGCATCAAATTAGAAACTCCGCCTCATATTCATTCGGTGGAGTAAGTTCTGCTACCCAAATCATAGATTTGGAGCATCACTTATAAAATTCTTGGGTAGCATAATATCTATTTCCTGATTTATACACACCGACACCTATACTTGAGAAATTAGTTGATAATATATTTTCTCTGTGTCCTTGTGAGTTCATCCAGTTAGTCATAAATTGATCAGCTAATGCTGCGGCATCAGAAACTCCACCTATATATGCAATATTTTCGCCCCATGCACTATAAGAAACACCGTCTCTTGCCATTTGTGCAGTTATAAGCTCTCCATTTAAGTCCTTGTGGTCAAAATAATTTTTATCCCCCATATCCTTAGACTTAATTCTTGCGTAAGTTTCCATGGTTGAGTTGTAACTTAATGCCGGAACTCCAGCCTTTGCTCTCTCTTCATTAACTTTATTAAAAATTAATTGTTCAACTTGATCAGAGAAATTACCATTAGTTACATCTTCTGAAGGAATATTATTACTTCCGCTATTTGTGTTTCCACTATCTGTGTTTCCGCTATTTTGCGAATTATTGTTTGCTCCATTATTTGATGTGTTGCAATCAGTATTTGTATTTTCCGAAACGTCAGTTAATGGTTTTGATGCTGCCTCCATAGACCCTTGTCCATCATTACTTTGAACTTTCGCTCCGCCATTAGTTGAATTTGTAGTTGTTTCACCCGTGCTTACTGCTCTTTGTTTTGAACCACTAGCAGCTTGTACACTTTTATTCTGTGATGCACTTTCATCTACTTTTTCTGAGTCTGCCTTATCATTATTTCCAGTTCCTTCTTCGCCATTCTTTCCAGCTTCTTCATTAACAGTTTCCTTTTTGTCAGCATCATCAATAGCACTAACTAAGGTTTGTTGATCGTTTGTACCATCTGACATTGTATTGGCTGCAAAACCTGCTACAGATGTCCCTCCTATTACTCCACATATTATTAGTGTAATAAGTTTCTTCTTCATTCTATCACTCTCCTTAATCTTTCCTGCCCTATATTTATACCATAAAAAACTAGAATTTTTATTGGTAGATAGCTTCTTCAAATTACATATTATTTTATACATGTATATCTTATGGCATTAATCCAATATATTTTATATTTTTCCATCTTGACTTTTTACCTTTACCTTCCCCCTTCATTCCTCTCACTGTCTATTGTTAACAATTCAACAAAGCTCCATTGTATATTATTACCTATAGATATTTAAAATACTAAACTAATTATCTATTACATTTATCTATAAACTAATTTTTGAAGTAAATTAATATTATTCCATAGATTTTCGCATTTTACTGAAAGAATACATAAAAAAAGCCAAGACTCTGAAAGTCTTAGCTTTAAATTCATCAATTTTCATTAAAAAGTAGATGGTTATTTATCTTCCTAAGTAGAACATTATGAATATTATAAGGGCTACACCTGCAAACATAGCAAGGAAAACTGGTATTGCTACTGATGACATAGCTATTATCAATGCTAAAACATCATTTTTCTCCAGCTCTACTTTACCTACTATTTCTGGATTTACTTCCTTTTTTCCAAGGGCATCCTTTACAACTTTCATCATATTTGCCATATAATCATCTCCTTATTTTATCTTACTCTATACTTCTCCAGCAAAGTGGCAAGCACAGAAGTGTCCTTTTTCAATTTCCTTTGTAGGTGGGTGTTCTAACTTACATATTTCCTTAGCAAATGGACATCTTGTACTAAATTTGCACCCCTTTGGAAGGTTAACATTACTTGGTATTTCACCTTTTATAATACTTATGTCACTCTTGTAATCAGGATTTGCTACTGGTATTGCTGCAAGTAGAGCCTTTGTATATGGATGTAATGGATTCTTATATAAATCCTCTTTTGGTGCTAACTCTACTAAAGAACCAAGATACATTACACCAACTCTATCACTGATGTGTTTTACAACACTAAGGTCATGGGATATAAATAAGTAAGATAATCCCCTTTGTTGTTGTAAGTCCATCATTGTATTTAATATTTGTGATTGAATAGAAACGTCAAGAGCAGATACAGGCTCATCACAAACAATGAACTTTGGATCTAGTGCTAATGCTCTAGCTATTCCTATACGTTGTCTTTGTCCACCAGAGAATTGATGTGGATATCTATATACATGGTATGGAGAAAGTCCACATTCCTGAATTATTTGCTCAATTCTAGCATTTAACTCTGGACCTCTTTTATATAATTTGTGCTCAACTAGAGCTTCACTAACTATATTAAATACATTCATTCTTGGATTTAATGAACTATAAGGGTCTTGGAAGATGATTTGCATCTCTTGTCTAAGCTTTTTCATCTGCTTGTCCTTATATTTCTCTATATTTTCATCCTTATAAAGTATTTGTCCACCAGTTGGATCATATAACTTAAGTAAAGTTCTTCCAAGGGTAGATTTACCACAACCTGACTCTCCAACTAGACCTAAGGTTTCTCCTTCATATATTTCAAAGGAAACGTTATCTACAGCCTTTACAAAAAGCTTATTACCCTCTGCATCTTTTCCTTTAGCTGGAAAGTATTTTTTTAACTCTCTAATTTCTACAATTTTATTTCTTTCCTTTGCCATTATGAATGTCCTCCTCTCTATGGTGCTTTTCATCTACTTCATCACTGAATAAGAAACATCTAACTGCATGATCATCTCCAGTTTTAGTTACTGTAGGCATCTTTGTTAAACATTCTTCTTTAGCAAATTCACATCTTGGTGCAAAATAGCAGCCCGTCGGAAGGTGGAATGGATTTGGAACTACTCCATCTATAGAGTGCAATCTTTCCTTATCTTGTTCTAAGCTTGGTATTGATGCTAAAAGCCCTCTAGTATAAGGGTGTTGTGGATTTCTAAATAACTCGCTTACTGGTGCTGACTCAACAATTTTACCAGCATACATTACGATAACATCATCTGCCATTTGTGCTATAACTCCAAGGTCATGAGTAATTAGCATAATAGCTGTGTTTGTTTTTTCCTTAAGGTCATTCATAAGCTTAAGAATTTGAGCTTGTATTGTAACGTCAAGAGCAGTAGTAGGCTCGTCCGCAATAAGCATTTTAGGCTTACAAGCAAGGGCCATTGCTATCATAACTCTCTGACGCATTCCTCCACTTAGTTGGTGAGGATAATCTCTAGCAACTTGTTCTGGTCTAGGAATTCCAACGAAGGAAAGCATATCTACCGCAACCTTCTTAGCTTCATTTTTATCAAGACCTTGGTGAAGCATAACAGCTTCCATGATTTGGTCTTCAATTCTAAATACTGGATTTAGGGAAGTCATTGGCTCCTGGAATATCATTGATATATCATTACCTCTGATTTCTCTAATTTCCTTATCGTTCATTGGTACTATATTATTACCCTCAAATTCAATGGTACCTTCAACAATCTTTCCTGGCTTTTCTATAAGTTTTAATATAGACATAGATGTAATACTTTTACCGCATCCTGATTCTCCAACGATTCCAAGAGTCCTTCCTGGTTTAACATCGAAGGATACACCATCTACTGCCTTTACAATTCCGCTATCGGTATAAAAATATGTTTTTAAATCTCTTACTTCTAATAAATTTTCCATCTATTCCACCTACCTTATCTCTTTAGGGTCAAAGGCATCACGTAAGCCTTCGCCAAGAAGATTTATACTAACAACAGTTAGAATTATTAATATTCCAGGTGGTATCCAAACCCATGGATTCTTCTTAAATATGAAGTTATCTCTAGCTCTTTCAATCATATTACCCCAGGTTGGTGTTGGAGGAATAACTCCAAGTCCAAGGAAAGAAAGTGAAGCCTCTGTTAGTATAGCTCCTCCCATTCCAAGTGTCGCATTAACTATTATATAAGCTAATGTATTAGGTAATAAATGTCTTACTATTTTTGATTTTGTTGATAATCCTAAAGCCTTAGTAGCAACCATGAAATCCTGCTCTCTAAGGGATAGAATTTGTCCTCTAACCATTCTGGCTAGGCCAGGCCACGATAGAAGCGCTAGGATAAGCATAACTATATACATCTTCATAGAGCTGCTAACACGCCACATTAAAACGAAGGAAAGTGTTATTACTAATGGATAGAAAGGAAGTGAGTATATAATTTCTGTGAATCTCATAAGAATGTTATCTACCCATCCACCATAGTAACCAGCAATACCACCCATAGTAGCTCCAAGGAGTACTGTTACACCTGCTGTTAAAACTCCTATTTTCAAAGAAATTCTTCCACCCATAAATACTCTCATGAATACATCACGACCCTGCTCATCTGTTCCAAGCCAGTGAGCACCTGATGGTGGTTGAAGCTTATTAGGTAAATTCAACTCATTCACTGAGTATGGTGATATAATTGGAACTAGTATAACTGCTAGAATTATAAGTCCAAATATTATAGCTCCTGCCATTGATAGCTTATTTTTTCTAAATCTTTCCCATGCAACTCTCCATGGCCCCATAGCTTGGAGGTCTCTATTTCTTTTTTCGCCTTTTGTCTCTTTAACTTCTACCATTTAGACCATCCTCCTATTCTACTTTTACTCTAGGGTCAACTAATGCGTAAGACATATCTGCTGCTAGGTTTCCAAATACCATTAATATTGCATAGAAGGTATTTGCTCCCATAACAAGCCATATATCCTGCTTCATAACTGCATCGAACAATATTTTTCCAATTCCAGGCCATAAGAAAACGGTTTCTAAAAGAATCGCTCCTCCAAACAGACCTGGTATATACATACCTAAAAGTGTTACTATTGGTATTAATGCGTTTCTGAAAGCATGACGATAGATAACTACCTTTTCTTTTAAACCTTTAGAACGAGCTGTTCTAATGTAGTCTTGATTAATAACCTCAAGTACACTGTTTCTTACATATCTAAGTAGACCTGCTAAGTTAAGAAGTGTTAAAACTGTTACTGGTAATATCATATGCTTAGCTACGTCTGCAATTTCTGCCCAAACACTTGAATATCCCATAGCTGCCATCATTGGAGTTTTCATTCCATTAAGTGGGAACCACGGTATTTTTACCGCTACGAAGTATATCATTAGAAGAGCAAAGAAAAATGATGGCATTCCAACCCCTATGAGGGTGAATACCGTCCAAAAATTATCAAAGAGTCCATATTTTTTTACTGCTGACTTTATTCCTACTGGTATTGCAATACAAAATGCAATTGCCATAGCAATTAAGTTGAGCAAGAAACTATTCCAAATAAAATTTCCCATAATTTCATTTACTGGCTTTCTATAAGTTATTGAATTTCCAAAATCTCCAGTTAGTGTTCTCCCAAGCCATCTTATGTATTGCTCTGGTTTAGACTTGTCCAATCCTAATTGCTTTGTAATCTGCGCTTGTTGCTCTGGTGTTGTCTTAGACCCTTGTCCTAAATACGCGTTAACTGGATTCCCAGGCATTAACTGCAGTAATGAAAATAGGATAATTGTTATAATCAGTATTACAGGAATTAAATTTAATATTCTTTTGCAAAAATATTTTAACATTACCTCACCCCTCCATTTATTAATAACGCCCTGCCATATTGGCAGGGCGCCATGCCATTGTATTAGCTACACATTATTTTGTTGGCTCAATCCAAGCATCTTTTATTGCTTGTTGCCACTTACAGAATGGGCTTGTTTCAAAGTTTTTAATGTTTTTATTGTAGACGTCGAAGTAAGTGTTAGCATATACTGGTATCATTGGGCAATCCTCATTAAGAATCTTAGCTATTTCTTGATACTTAGGCTTAGCTTCATCGATATCAATGATAGTCTTAGCTTCGTCAAATAACTTGTCAATCTCTGGATTATTGTATCTAGCTGTATTATCCATCCCACTGCCTATATATTTTGAATGTAATGAAGAATACAATACATCTGGGTCTGGAGTGTCAATTACTGTAGCCATGAAATATAAACTCCAATTATCTACGTTCTCATCACCGTTATACATAACATAGTCAAGCATTGGAGTGAACGCCATGTATGCAACCTCAACATTGATTCCTAAGCCTTCACCCCAGTCTCTTTGCCACATTGGGATAAGAGTTGCAAGGATGTTGTGTTCTGGAAAAGCAATTAATTTAAGAGTCATTACCTCTCCTTCTTTTTCACGTTTTCCATCAGCATTAAGTTTCCAACCTGCTTCATCTAATAAAGCTTTAGCTTTCTCTAAGTCAAATTCATACTTAGTCATTTGAGATAATAACTCATCATCAATTGCCCAAGATACTTGAGAGAATGGGTGATATTGTGTTGAAGCTAGTACATCACCTGTTTCTGGATCTTTATAGTAACTGTCTACAAATTCTTGAACGTTAAAGCTGTAATATAAAGCTTGACGAACTTTTTTGTCAGCTGTTGGACCACTTGCATTGTTGAATTTAACGTATCCATATCCAGATCTGTCATAGTCGTTATAAGTTAAGAAATCTGTAGCTTTCGCTTGGTTAATCTTATCTGGCTCAATAAGTTCTGGAAGAATATCTAATTCACCAGAAGTTAACTCAACTATATCAGTAGTTTCATCAACGGTTTTACATACTACGTTTTCGATTAAGTAACCTTCACCATAATAATTAGAATTTTTCTTTAAAGATGCAAATATACCTTCCTCATATTTATCAAGAGTATAAGGACCAGAACCAATTGGTTCATTAGTGATAGCTTCTATTGAAGAAGTATCGCCTGGCTTCCAGCTAGCTCCATAGTAGTGCTCCGGCATAATTTGCATATTACAGTTTGCAAGGTTAGTTCTGAAACCTTCTTTGAAGTGGAAGGTAACTGTGTATTCATCATCAGCAGTTACGCCCTTGAATTCAGCATTAGCACTATCTGCAACATACTCTTCATATCCAACTAAATCCTGAACAACAGAACCATATCTTCCTGTGTAAGTTTTATCTGATAAGAATTTGTAAGTGAATACTATGTCATCAGCAGTAACAGGCTCTCCATCAGAGAACTTCATGTCTTTTTTTAGTTTGAAAGTGATATCTTTACCATCTTCAGAAACTGTCCACTTACCATCAGAAGCAGATGGCTGATAGATACCATCAACATCTATTGACATAAGTTTGTCAAATACTAAGTCAATAATTACGCCATCATGAGCAGATGAATAGTATGCTGGATTAAATAATCCTGACATCTCTTTTATCCCAACAGTTATTTTTCCGCCTGCTGTAGGTTCGCCTTTATCAGCTGGAGTTTCTTTTGGCGTATCAGATGGTGTATCTGTACCTGGAGTTTCAGCTTTTTCTTTGTTTCCACATCCCGCCATTGAAAAAGCAAGAAGTGATGACATTAACAAAGCCAATAATTTTTTGTTCTTCAAAATTCATTCCCCCTTTAATTAATGTAAATAAGATGTAAATAAGATATAAATAAATACAAATACATAAATAAGAAATCTAATTATATATTTGTATATATCATCACTTTATATTTCAACCTAATTCTTTAGTTCGCTATAGTTACCTTTCACAGTTACTATTGCTACTTCAGTTGACTTTATATTACATATTAAATTTATATTTACATTCTACCCGTAATTTACTGTTTTGTAAATACATTAATTTAAAATTTTCTGAACTTTGCATTTAAAGTCATAACACCTCCTAAATTTAGAGACACGAATATTTCTGTTTATGTAATTAATCGTTAATAAAAAAACAAACCCTTCTTAGTATGTGTAAAGATTTTCATCACTTTTTAACTTTCTTCATTCTACATTTTTAGACAATTTATTTTTATTTTCAGCAACTATAGTGAAATATTCAACTTTAAATATTTCATATTTACCTCTTATTCTTTATTGAAATTTTTTTAACTAAAGATGGATTTGTTAATTTTTTATTTTAAGTCTCTGCAAAAAAAAGGTTCTATTGGAGAAATAGAACCTTTTTTCATACCATTATGTTTTTATTTAATGACTTTTTTCTTAATATTATTCATTACACAATTTTATTTAGTGTTTATTTTCTCCATTTAAATTATCCATACCCAATATTTTTTTGCATATACTACTTTTATTTTCACTAAACCCCCTTAAAAATTCCTCCCCTTTATCTATTTCAATCCTGCCAGAACCATGTCTCCAAAGGCATATCCAAAGGTCATTAGAGTTCCATTCCAAATTAAAACTCCTAATGTTGAATATAATGTATACTTTGTAAAATCAAGCTTTAATACTCCTGCTGGTACTGATATTATAGTTCTAACTGCAGGCATCAATTTGCAAACAAAAACACCTTGATTACCATGCTTTCTTAATCTGTCAAAAATTCTATCTATCTTATCTCTTTGCTTCGGAAATTTCTTAAGAAACTTCTCTAACAATATTTCTCCTCCATATAATCCTAAAAAATATAGCATCCAGCTTCCAAGGACCCCTGCAATAACTGATATCCCTAAGGCAACAAAAAAGTTTGCGCCGCTGTTAGCAACCCAAACACCTGCTAAAGGCATTATTATCCCAGCTGGGAACCCAGGTAAATTTAAATACTCTAAAAAAATAATAATAAATATGCATAATAGCCCATAATTTGATAAATAACTTGTTATTGCTGCTGCATCCATTTCTCTACACCTTCTTATCTTTTAATCATCTTTTTCTTTCTTCTCTCATGTCTATATTTTAATTATAGGCTTAAAGTTTTAAGAAAAACCCAACACAAAACTTACAAAATTATGACTATAATTCTTAAGAATTTATGATGATTATTATTGTTCTAATATAAATTTATGTACTTACCATTAAATAAATGTAACTTTGTTTACTATAATATAAGTATAAAATTAAACTATTACCTCGCAAATCGATTCTCCTTACAACAAACTTACACTTTTGAAAGATTTGTATTTTCTGCAACTAAAATAAGCCAGTGAAATTCTTCACTGACCTATTAAAAGTTATAGCCTTAGCTATTCAATAGATTTATTAACTCCTGCACAGCATCTCTTGCCTGTCTAGGTAATTTTGCAATTGCAGTTGCCTGATCTTTATCGTTACTCATTTGTGCTATCCTCATTATCTCTTGCTGGAGTCCTGGAGTGTTACTTATTATGCCTGACGCATTATTAAACCTTGCAGCAAAAACAGGATCATTCATTTTCATCTGGATTTTTTTAATAAGTTCAAACGCATTCATTATGTTTGCCTTCCCCTTTAAAATAGTTGATCATATTTTATTATATTCAACCAAAAGTTAAAGGTTCTTCATATTTGAAATCCTGTCTTATCTATTTCTATATTACTTAAATCATTGCAACAGCCCTCACTGGAGAACCATCTGCCTCTTTATACTTGATTGGTAATACACTTAAAATAAAAAACTTCTCTTCTATGGCCTCAAGATTAGTTAGATTTTCTATGATTATACTACCACCATTCATAAGTGTATTATGGACAATAAAGTCTTCTGTATCCATGGCATCTATAGAAATTGCATCTATTCCTACTCCCTTTAAATTTAAGTTTGCTAGCCATACAGCTGCATCTCTACTTAAAGCTGGAAACCCTTTAAAATACTCATCCTTACCCCAAAACCTATCCCATCCTGTTCTTATAATAAGAAACTCTACCTGGTTAATTCTTTCTTCAAAAATCATAAGCATCTCTAGCTCTATGTTCTTAATACTTTCCTTTGAAAAATCTAACACTGTGGCTTTTCCTACAAAGCTATTCACGTCTAAATTATCAAGGTACGCCCCATCTTTCAGCATATGGGCTGGCGGATCTATATGAGTTCCTGTATGTGAAAACATAGATAGTTTAGATTCTCTAAAACCCCGCTTTTCAAAATTAAACTGTGGAACTATTTTAGGCTGATCAGTTCCTGGATAAACTGACATTTCCTCATAAATTAAATGACTTAGATCTATAACTTTCATAATCTCTCCTTTATTTTATCCACCATTATTTAAAATAAATAATGGTGGATAAATATTAACTAATTATTTTTCTCAAATCAAAATTAAAATACTCCATCTGCCTTTAGCTCTAATAATATATCCTTTATTTTTCCTACCTTCCAGGAAGCTCTTGTCCATATACCTATAATCAAACCTAAGCCACTCCATATTAAAATCTGTAATCCTATATAAAAGGGAATAAAGGGTATAAATTTACCTATTACAATAAAGCATATTAAGCCATATCCAAAGATACCTTCCCCAACTACATACTTCCATACAGTAGCCTTAGTCCAATGACCAGTTGCTGCAATATCAGCAAAAACTTCAAAAGTTAATTTTCCACTAATGGCAGCTACTGGTATGCATAGAGCAAATTTTATAGCAGTATGAAGTAAAAAATAAGCTGTATAATCAAATAATTCTCTAAACCCAATCCCAATAAGCAAGCTAGATACACCAACTATCATCAGTCCTCTTAATGGTACAGAATATTCCCATATGTACTTTGTTTTTTCCCCTTTAACTATGTAACTAAACATTTTCTTTGTACTGCTATTAGTTTTCACATTTCTTGTACTACTAGACATGTTTTTTATGTTACTATTAGTTTTCATATTTAGTACCCCCTAATTCTATTTTTTATAAATCCTATTACTAATTATACCATTAATTCTATTATTTTATTATTAACTCATTGTAAAAATAAAGGGGCTGTATCAGAATGAAGTTTTTTAAACTTCATTCTATGCAGTCCTTTTTTCTATTTATCAACTTATTTTCCTATATTTTAATTATATATTTTGTATAATAATTTATTTTAGACATGACAAAAAGAGATAAAAATTTCTATCCCATAATATGTATTTAATTGTATTTATATCAACTAATCATTTTGTGTAACAACTGACTATTCCTATTTTTCAAGGTTTTATTGTGTAATTTATTTATGTTATATCCAAATGCCATCAATAAGAATTCCGTATAAACTTTAGGGTTACTTCGCATCAAAAATCTTCTAAATCCATAATCCTGCTTTATAACGCCGAAGGCTCCTTCAACTTGAATAGACCTATTCATTCTTAAAATAACACCTTCCGGTGAAGTTATATTTTTCAATGAAAGTTTTCTTAAACGTAGAAACTCCCTAGCTACATATATCTGTTTATTTCCTTTTGCCTTCGTACATTTATCCTTCATGGCGCAGCCTGTGCAATCTTCACATTGATATACTTTTTTAACTGATATAAATCCAGATTTACTTTTTTTACTTGTAGTCCCTTTAAAAAGTAATCTTTTTCCTGCTGTGCAGATATATGAATCATCAGTATCCATATAAGTCATGTTCTCAACCTTGCTAATATCCTTTTTATATTTTAATGTTTTAGATTTTTCATATGATGATGGCTTAATATACGCTTGTTGATTATTTTTCTCTAGATGTGTATAATTTTCTTCACTTTCATAACCAGCATCAGCTATAACGGACTCATAGCGAACCCCTAGACCAGATTCCAATTTTTCTAAAAATGGTATAAAAGTAAGCTGATCAGCTCTTTCAGAAGATAAATCAACACCTACTATATATTCACCTTCAACTCCAATTTGAATATTATAAGCAGGTTTCAGCTGACCATTTTTCATATGATCTTCTTTCATTCTCATAAAAGTTGCATCATGATCTGTTTTAGAAAAACTATTACGACCATTAAATGTAGAATTGTACTCGTCATATCTACTTTGCTTATCTATAAATTCCAATAATCCTTCAGTATATTTTTGAAGATTACTTTTCCTTTTACCTTTTCCATGCACAAATTCAATGTTTTCTTTACTTCTTAAAGAATTAAGTAGTTGTAATACTTCCTTTGCATGGCCAATAGATACTTTTTCGATATCAACTGTGTGATTCAACTTAAATTCGTCCACAATATCACAAATCATTTTCTGTATTTTTTCTTGCAATTTATGTTCGAATTTTTCTACAGATTTCTTCCAAACAAAAGAGTACCTATTGGCGTTAGCCTCAATTTTAGTTCCATCAATAAATATATTTTCAAATCTAATTTCATCTAAACTTGCTAGCTTCGCTATTAATTGGTTAAATAAATTATCAATGCAAATAGCCAAGTTATCACTTCTAAACCTTGCTATTGAACTATGGCTTGGTGATTGTTGACCTTGAAGTAGCCATTTAAAGTTAATGTCTCGCCGACAGGCTTTCGCTAGTTTGCGACTGGAATAAACGCCCTCCATATAGCCATATATTATAATCCTAAACATTGTTTCTGGTAAGATTACTGGATTTCTACCGTTGGTAGAGTAAGTTTTGTAAAGCTCTTTATAATTTAATCCCTCCGTAACATCATAAAGTAATCTTACTGAATCGTTATCAGGTATTATATTTTCGAAAGAAATTGGCAATCCTAATTGATGGATATCCATAATATTATTACTTATATAATTTAAGTTTTTCATAAATAATATTATGCGCAAAAAGAGCGAATTCATTTTTAGAATTCGCTCTTTTCCTATTGTGGCATATCAATTAATTTTGATACAGCCCCTTTTTACCATACTTCAGCTTTTTCTGAAACTTAATTTATTTGATACAAAAGTACCTAATCTAACTATTGTCTTGTCCAAGTTACTATATATTCTACATTCTTAGGAACTCCATCTATCTTTAAAAGATCATTTCCAAAGTCTCCATAAACTCCTCTTTCTTTACATGTCAAATCAAAGTGAGCTATAGCAATTCCCATATCTACCTCACTTAAATCTATATGCGAATCCTTTGATGCTTGATTTCGCTTTCCAATCTTGAAAAAATGAACTTTTTTTCCATCTAACACTATTTTCCATGGTTGTTTATTCATTGCGGACGGTGCTAGTCTAATATTTTCAAAAGCTTCACTAAGGTCTCCTAAATTTGCATCCTTATCAAGTGGTGTGTAAAAGTCTTTTAAGAAGAATAAATCAAACCAATCTTTTCTTCTATCTCCTTCACCTCTTCTAAAGATTTTATCAATAAGCCTTTTCTCTTCAGACTTATATCCTATGGGTGAAATTATTGTAAAAATTTCATTTTCCTTTACTTCCATAGACTTAGCAAAGTTACTTTTACTAAAAGTTCCACCCATCCAGCAGGTTCCAAGTCCCAATGAAGTTGCATAAAGTATCAACTCTTCCATCTCATATCCTAGATTTTCTAAAGCCATATATCCCTTTTCTACCACTGCTCCAATATAGGTATCAGCACCCTTAATGACTCCATAGGTACCTAGGCCTTTTCCACTTGGGTTCTCTTTAGTTCTTATAATTTTAAATCTTACTTTAGGATTAAAAGGACCATTAAGCTTCTCTATGTATTCATTTAGCTTTATAATAACCTCTTCTTTTACTTCCTTTTTATCATCATAGGTTCTTACTGAAATTCGTTCTTTGGTCAAGTTACCAATAGATGTACTAAATTTCAAATTTTCTTTCATTATTTCACCTCAATTAATATTAAAATCACTAATCTTTATTATACACTAATTGGATAAATGTAAATACACATTTTACCATGTATTCTAATAAATTTTTATGATTATTCATTTCTTCGAGGTAATAATTCCCCTTGTATAAGTAAACTCTAAATATGATATAATTGAAGAGAATTTATTTAACGAGGTGCTAAAATGAAAAAACTAAAGATATACTTTACCTCTGATCTTCATGGATATGTTTATCCTACAGATTACAGAGATGCTAATGAAAATGACATGAACATGGGATTATTAAAGATAATTAATTCCTTTAATAAGGATGGAAACACACTGATAATAGATGGTGGAGACACAATTCAAGGTTCTCCTTTCACAAACTACTTAAGCAGCAGTGAATTTGATATTCACCCATTAGCTGAAATCATGAATGAAGGTGGTTATGATTATGTAACTCTTGGAAACCATGACTTTAACTATGGTTATGACTACTTAAAGAAGTATCTTAACAACTTAAATGGTAAATGTCTTTGTACAAACGTAGATAACAAAACTAATGAGCTTTCTATCCTGCCATACGAAATAAAAACTATGGAGAACGGATTAAAGGTTGGGGTAATTGGATTTACAACAGATTTTATTAATCGTTGGGAAAGACCAGTTAACCTAGAAAACTTCGCAGTATCTGATACTGCCTCTTCAATTAAAGCTGTTTTTGATGAGGCAAGAAAAAACTGTGATATATTAGTTGGAGTTTACCACGGTGGGTTTGAATATGATTTAGAATCTCACCAAGAATTAAGTACAACTAGTGAAAACATTGCCTATAAAATCTGTAGAGATTTCAACTTTGATATCCTTCTTACAGGACATCAACATATGTCTCTTGCAGGTCAAGAAATTCATGGAACATACATAGCTCAAACTCCTCCAAATGGAACTAAATTCTTAGAATTAAACTTAGAGGTTCAAGATGACCTTAAAAAGAATATTTCATCTGACCTAAAAGCTCCAGCTGAAACTTCAAATAAAGCTATGTACGAGAAGTTCTTGCCTCTAGAAAATGATGTTCAAAATTGGTTAGATACACCAGTAGGATTCCTAGATACTGAGCTTCAGCCTACCACTCATATAGATATGGCGGTTAACGGTTCAAACCTTGCTAACTTTATAAACCAAATTCAACTTGATGCAAGTGGTGCTGACATATCAGTTACTTCCTTTGCAAACTCAATCAAAGGGTTTAATAAAGATGTAACAGTTAGAGATATATGCTCTACCTATATGTTCCCTAACACTCTAACAATCCTAGGGATAGATGGAAAAACTCTAAAACTTGCTCTTGAAAGAAGTGCAAGCTACTTTGATAACAGCACGGTCGAACTTAAGGTGTCTGATATATTCCTAAAACCTAAAGTAGAGCACTACAACTATGACTACTTTGCAAACCTAGAATACACAATTGATTTAACAAAGGAAGTTGGAAACCGTGTTACTTCAATGAAATTCAAGGGCAGCGAAGTTAAAGAAGATGATAAACTAACTCTAGCGATGAACAACTACAGAGCGACTGGAGCAGGTGGATATGAATTCTACACCGAATGTGAAGTTGTAAAAGAAGTGCTTAAAGAAATGCCCGATATCATAATTGATTACTTCAGAAATCATAAAGAAGTAATTGTTGATAAAAGTAAATATATAACTGTGGTTCAGTAATTTAACTTCAGATTATGGTGTGTATGTGTGTATACATCTCTATATAGGTATTTTGGAATGGATGTAATTATGTAGAATTGGTAAATACATAATTACATCCATTTAGTATTATCTATAGGGTACATGTACACATACACACACATTTAAAACCATTGATTTCACTAGGTTTATACCATATTTTAGGCGTGTACATATTAATATATGCACACGCCTTTATTAACTAAAGCTTTCCACCAGCATATCCAAAGGTATTTCATATACTTTTCTATGTTTCTGTCCTTCTATAGTTTCTGCCATGGTCATTGAATTAAGTATGGCTTCCGTTACTGCTTCTATTGCTCCTTGAAATATTTTATCTAAGTCTTCAACTTGAACCATCTTAATATTATTTAACTGCTCGTTATCATAACTATACTTATTTCCTGTTGAAAATGTTAAGAAAAAGTCTCCGCTACCTTCCTCTCCTATATCACCTAATTTTCCCATTGCTAATGCTGCCCTTTTACTGACTCTTTCACATTGAGTTGAGGTTAATGGTGCATCAGTAGCAATCGTAACTAATAGAGACCCATCATTTTCAGGTGTATTCCAAGGTAATGGCACTTCATTTTCATTAATAATTTTTCCTACATTCTTTCCTTCTATGATTAAGTCTTTTCTTCTTCCAAAATTACTTTGAACTAAAGCTCCAATAGTAAAGTCTCCACTCAAGCAATTAACAATTCTTGATGAAGTTCCTATTCCACTCTTAAATTCAAAGGATATCATTCCAGCTCCACCACCAACATTTCCTTCTTCTATTATTCCTGTTTTAGCTGATAGTATGGCCTCTTCTAAATCTTCATATTCCATTGTTGTTTTTTCAATATCACTAAGCCATCCATCCCAGGTTTCACCTACTACCCCAATTGAAAAAGCTTCTAACCCCTTTATTCTCCTAGTAGCCAAAGCTAAGTATCTATGGGATAAACCAAGAAGATGGCTTCCTGTAAATATAATAGGCGAAACCAAAGTGCCTGTTTCCTTTATCCAGTGATATCCCGTAAACTCCCCAGTTCCATTAAATCTAAATACTCCTGCTGGAAAATGATTTCCCTCCAAAACTCCCCTATTAGGCATAATCACAGTTAACCCTGACACAACATCCTTATTAATAATTGTTTTATGACCAACAATCACTCCGTCCACATCCGTTATACTATTATATCTACCTATTTCAAGGTCTCCTATATTAATTCCTAAATTTCTTAATCTCTTTCTTTCCACTATATTAATCCTCCAATTTTCAATAAGCGTACTATATACTATCAATATTCTTATGGAGTTAATATAATGTAAAAAGTCAGTAAAAAACTTTTCGAGTTAATTACTGACTTCATATAATAAATTTATTTAGCTTCAAATAATTGAATTTTAATACCGTTTAAATCTGTAAAAAAGCAGAATCTTGCATGTGGATTAGGTGATATTACTGGACTAACAGCTATGCCCTTAGACTTTAACATCTCCATTTTTTCTTCAAGAGAATTAACTTCAAATCCTACAGTAATCCCCTCTGCACGCCCTACACTCTTATAATCCTTTGAATATACAATTTCAAATTTAGTTTCTTCCTCTCCTAAGAAAGCAATCTCTCCATTTGGAATTTCAAAACGTTGCACCACTGGCAGATTTAAAAGCTCATTATAAAAATCTATTGTTCCCTGTAAATTTTCCGTTTGAACTGTAACATGACAAATCATAATAATCCTCCATTTACTCTTTACTATTTAAAATAAATCTAATGAACTTATATAAGTATATAAGCCAATAAACTAAATTACTATCTTAACTACCTCATCCTTTGTTTCTATATCTACAATAGTTAACCCCTTATAATTTTTATTTAAATACTGTAGCATTTTTCTTATCTCTTTTGCTTGCTCCTTAGTTAGTGGCTTAACTTCCGCTTTTATTTCACCATCTTGCACATAGCTCTTTCCTTTTAGAGTTAATACTCGTGTTATTACTGAAGTCCCTAAGGAAAGGCAACATCTCGGAATATATATTTTTCGTATCTTATCCTTCTCTGCCTCTTTAATATAAATTATCATTATAATACCACACCTCTATGCAATTTCAATAAGAACTTTTGTCCCATCTTCAGTATCAACTTGTACTATAGGTCCCTTTATATCTTTTTCTATAGCCTCCATAATTAACTCAAAGTTTATATTATACTTTTCCAACTCTGCTATATTAGTTGATCCGATAGTTGTCATTAGTTTTATAACCTCTATAGGAAGCGTTACCTTAACATTATCTCCATCTTCTGATAAAACTCTTATATAAAGCATCTTAGCCTTGCCTTCATTACTAGGTATATTAAAAAATTCATGTAAATCTGTTTCCATTACCGCTGGCTTTACTTCTTTCTTTGCCTCAGCATTATCTCCTAAGGCAGAAAGTAGCTTTGCAGCCTCCTCACTATTTATTTTCCCGTCCTCTAGCATCTTTAAAATTCTTAACTTATCCTCCATGATTACTCCTCCTTTATTTTATTTGATTTAAAAGTTCAATAGCCTTTTCAGAAGAAATCTCTCCTGCCTCTAGCTTAGTTATAATATTTTTTCGTGCCAGTTCATTATCCTTTTTCTCACTTAAGCCTAAAACTTCATTTACTTCCTCCAGCTTTCCCCTTACTGTTGGATAAGAGATTCCTAAGGCCTTTTCCACATCCTTAATATTACCTCTACATTGGAGAAATGTTTCAACAAACTTAATCTGCTCTGTTGTAAGTAAGTCAAATTTAGAAAATGAAAACTCATTCTCAATTACTGTATTACAACCATGACACTGCAGCTTTGTTATTTTTAATTTTCCCCCACAAACTGGACATCTTGTTAAAACTTTATACATCTCCAACCCCCTTTAACTATATTTTACATCTTTTATATTTATTTGTAAATAGATATTAATTTATTTTTTAAGATTTTTAACTTTTTTACCATTAAATATTAATTTCTTTAATTTAATACTTAATATCTACTATATAATCAACATTTCTTTTAAACATAGGTTGGAACTTTAAAATAATAATATACCAATTATTTTCATCATATAAAAAAAGCTCAGCAGAAAAATAATCTACTGAGCCTTTTTCTTATCCTCTTGCTAATTTATTTCTAACCTTAGTTGAAGTCACCTCAACAACTAATACTAAAACAATCAATCCACAAAGTATTGCTCCAACCTTATTCCAGTTGAAAGCGTTCATTGCGAATATTATAGGAGCCCCGATACCACCAGCACCAACAAGTCCTAGGGTAGAAGCGTCTTTTATATTTATTTCAAATCTATAAATTGCTGTTGATACAAAGTTTGTGAATAGCTGTGGAAGTATTCCATATCTAATCTTTTGGAATGTGCTACATCCAGCTGCATCTAAAGATTCTAGTATTTTTGTATCTAAGTCTTCGATTGCTTCAATAAACATTTTTGATATCATTCCTATTGAAACTACTGACATAGTAAGTACACCTGCAAAAGCTCCCGGTCCTGTTACACGGATAAACATTAATCCATAAACGAAAGCTGGGAAAGTTCTTATTGCTGCTATTACAAATAGTGTTATCATACTTAACCACTTTGGTACTATGTTGCTTGATGCCATAAATGAAAGTGGAATCGCTAGTATTGTTCCTATTATTGTACCAAGTAACGCTATACTAACTGTCTCTAATAGAAGGAATGGAACCCCTGCTGTAAAGTCTAAAAGGTAGTCCATATCTGGATGGAAAATACCTGATACAACGTTCTTAGCTATATCTACACCATTCTGCTTTACGCCGTTAAATACGATTGATTGAGCCGCCCATAGTAATAGTACTATAATGAATGCTACTGTTAGGGCTTTGCGTATCCACAGATTTGGTTCTTTTTCAAGTTGATTTTTTACTGTTAATTGCATTTTACCCCAGCCTTTCTCTTATATACTTACTTAGGTTTTCAATAATAACTACGGTGATGAATAACATAATAAGAATCATTCCAACCTTATCATATTCTCTCCAACCGATTTTCTCATTTAATATAAGACCTATACCACCCGCTCCAACATATCCAAGGATTGCTGCATAACGAACATTTATCTCTAAACTGTAAAGACAAGTTGAGAAGTATGTTGGTAATATTTGAGGCATGATTGCTGACATAAAAGCTTTAAGCTTAGTTGATCCAACAGCTTCCATTGCTTCAAATGGCCCCATATCTACAGTTTCTATTTTCTCGTATAACATTTTTACAACTAATCCAAAAGTAAATATTGCGATTGCTACTGTACCTGCAAAAGTTCCAAGTCCAAATACATAAGTTGCAATTAAAGCTATAATTAAAGTTGGTAGTGTTCTTATTATACTAAGTACTAATCTTACTATTGTTAAAGTCACCTTTGACTTATTAATGTTAACTGAACATAATATAGCAAATGGTATCGCTATAAAACTTCCTATCATTGAACCCATTAATGACATCTTTATTGTATCTAAAAGTGGTGTAATAACACTCTTAGAAAAAGCAAAGTCTGGTGGAAACATGTCCTTTAATATTACGAAGAACTGATTTCCTCTGCTCATTAATACTGAGAAGTCGAACCCTGTTACCTTTGCTGCAGCTATTACAGCAATGAATAATCCAATTACTACATAGGGTGTTATTGATTTTGGTGGCTGAATCTCTTGGCCATCCTTTAAAACTATTTTTTCTGGTTTGAAGATATTCTTAATAGCTTGTACCATAATTAATCCCCCATTATTTCATCAGCAGCTAGTTCTCTTCCGTATATATGCTTTAATATTTCTCCATTTACATCCTTAGATGGTCCATCGTAAACAATCTCTCCAGCTTTTATTCCTACTACTCTGTCGCAGTATTTTAAAGCCAAATCAACGTGGTGAATATTAATAAGAACTGATATATCCATTTCTTGATTTATTTTTTTGAAGTCATCCATAACCTGTCCAGCAGTTATTGGATCAAGAGCAGCAACTGGCTCATCTGCTAATATTACTTCTGGATTTTGCGCTAAAGTTCTAGCTAAAGCAACACGTTGTTGCTGTCCACCTGAAAGTTGATCAGCTCTTACATAAGCCTTGTCCAATATTCCAACCTTATCTAAAGCTTCTAAAGCGATTATCTTATCTTCTTTTGAGTAAACACCTAATATAGATTTCCATAATGGCATATCTGGTACTCTTGATGTTAAAACATTTCTTATAACTGTAGTTCTAGTTACTAAGTTGAATGATTGGAATACCATTCCCAGCTTACGTCTGAACTTACGTAGTTCTTTACCTTTTAAAGACTTAACGTCTTGTCCATTTACGTTTAATGTTCCATCAGTTATATCATGCATTTTATTTATTGTTCTTAGTAAAGTTGACTTTCCAGCTCCCGATAATCCGATGATAGCTACAAACTCGCCTTGTTCAATCTCTAAGTTTATGTGTTTCAGTGCATGTAACCCATTTGGATATATTTTATTTACGTTATCAAATTTAATCAAAGGTATCCCTCCATCTTTTGTATATTAAAGATTATTTATGTTCATTTTGAAAAATTTATTTATATACTCCTAAATTAACTACAATTACATTTACTGTCTTAGACCTTAACGTGAATAAAATGAGTTCATTTTAGTAATGAACTCATTTTACTGCTTAAATTATATTTTCTATGTAATTATTGTTGCATAGATTTGATTAATTTTTGAGCTTCTCTTTCAGCATCATAGTTAGCATCCTCACCTATTTCATAACCTTTGTGGCTATAAATAGAGATAATGGCTTGACCCTCTTCAGTGTTTCCTATGTTTATGAAAGCTTGTTGTATAGCTGCTTTTAATTCATCACTTACAACATTTTTATCTTTAGTAACAGATATTGTATCATTGTATATTCCATCTGTTACTCCAATTACGTTTGTTTCATCCCATATAGAACCTGTTCTACCGAAATCAGTGTTCCATTTTTCTTCATAATCTCTTCTAGCGTCTGCATAAGTTACCATTACGTCAATTTGTCCGCTAGCAAGTTGTGATAATGAAGTTGCATAGTTATCTAAAGCAACTTTATTTGGTAAATCTGTTACAGATATTCCAAAGTTTTCTTGTAACCATAAGCTTGGGTAGATATATCCAGCTGGAGAAGTTGTGTTACTTGATATTCCCCAAGTAGCGCTTTCAATCTCTTCTTTAGTAAGAGCTTCCCCGTTGTTAATTTTAGCTGCTAATTCTTGACCCTTTTCAGATGGTCCAGCTATTACTAGTGATCTATAGTAAGTTACTAATTCTTCTGTTCCAGTTGTTGGAGCTGTATTCCAATCTTTAGCATTTTCTGAATCATGGTTTAATCCATCTCTAGTAGCTGTTAAAGCAACTTCTACATCATCAGAATATAATACGTAAGTTCCGCCTGGAATAAATCCAACTTGAGCTGTTCCTGCTGCTAGTGCTTCTCCAACCGCTTCAAAGCTGTTTCCAACTGTTACAGTTATCTTTTCAAAGTCAAAACCTTGTGCTGATAATTCTTTCTTTAACATTTCTGCTAAAGGCTCTGTAGCTGTTTCTATTTCTTCCGGATTTCTTGATGGTACAAAGTATACCACTAGTTCTTCGTTAGCTGCTGCTTTTTTGCTTCCGCAACCAACAAACATTGCCATAGTTAATACTACAACCGAAAGTAATGCAATTAATTTTTTCATTTGTCTCTTCCTCTCTGAATCTGAGTTAATATTTTTAACTATATGTGCTACACAATATCCGTCATAGCCAAATTTATTATATCATATTCTAGAGTTTTTGTTTATTTAAATTTAATATTTTATTTGTAAATTTTATTTAATATCTTTAACTCATATAGTATCACCTTTTATTTTGTAGATACATGGCGCATATACAGCATTTATGTCTACTTTCCCTATGCTTCCAGAGATTATTCTTTCTTCAAAATCTCTTCCAAGTGTAAAGCCTAAGAAAAAAAAGCCATGTCCGCATACTTTGGACATAGCCTTCCTTTATCGCTATAACTTAGGAATCTATTTTTTTATAACACCTAAAACATAACTAGTGTATTCGCTAAAAGATCCCTTCTCTATAGAAGTTCCTTTATTTTTTATTATTTATTAATTTTACTAATTATATTTGTGTAAAATTAATAGATTATACAAATAATAATCCTAAGAAATTTAAACAAATACCCAAATAACTTAGTATACTATAAGGAGGATTTATTAATGTCTAGTAGAACTGGAATAATTAAATGGTATAATCAAGAGAAGGGATATGGTTTTATCTCATGCGATGAAGGAGACGATGTCTTTGTTCATCATTCTCAAGTTAAAGAAAAAGGTAATAATAAAGATTTACATGAAGGTGAAAGTATAACCTTTGATGTTGAAAAAGGTGACAAAGGCCCTATGGCTGTAAACGTCCAAAAAATATAGAAGTGGGCTAGCTTAAGGTAGAGTTTATTTAGCCTTAAGCTGGCCCCTTTACTTAAGTAGGTGAATTTATTTTGTGTGAAAAATCTACACGAAGAGGCTTTAATATTGAAGATTTAATCTCCTTTTCAGACTCGAGTATTATAACCCTTAATAAAGCTTCTGAAGAAATATGTATTATGCTTGATAGAGGATATTCCATTAAACCTCTCACTACTTTTGTGGGAAACCATTATCAGCTTACAACAAGACAGAGACTTGCCCTTCAAAGAAGCTGCTGCTCAAGTATAGATGCTAAAAATAGAACTGATAAATTAGCTTTAAATAATTTATCTACTAATAATTACTTATGGAAAACTGTTCATATCGATGGCTTTAATACCATAATAACTTTAGAGGTGGCACTTTCTAGAGGCACCCTCTTTAAATGTAGAGATAATTCCATTAGAGACCTAGCAGGCCTTAGAGGAAACTATAGACTTATAGATAAAACCACCATAGCCATTGAACTTATTGCTTCAGCTCTAAAAGACATGAATTTACCTGGAGCAGAATTTTATCTTGATGAACCAGTTTCAAACTCTATAAACTTAAAACTAGCTATAGTTGATATTTTCAATAAGGTTAATATTCCTATTAAGGTACACATAGTGCCTAATCCTGATACTCTTTTGAAAACTATGGATTGTGTTGTTACTAGCGATTCTATAATTCTTGATAACTGTAAAAGCTGGATTAACCTTTCAGACTTAATAATAACTAAATACATACCATACATAAACCCAATAAACTTCACATTCTCTAATTAAATTAATAAGTATTATCAATGAAATAAGTAGGTGTAAGATGAATTATATAATATTCGATTTAGAATTTAATCAAGAATATAAAGATAAATCAATTGAAAACAATTATGAAAACCATGATAATAGTCCCAAACTCACATTTGAAATAGTACAAATAGGCGCTATAAAGATTGATGAGAATTTTAAGAAAATATCCACATTTACTAGCTTTATTAACCCCACTGTCCACAAAACTATCCACCCTTATGTTCAAAGAATGACAGGAATAACTGAAGAGCAACTTCAGTCTTATGAAGAATTTCCTAATGTGTTAAATAAATTTTTAGATTTTCTTGGAAATCCTGAGGATTCGGTGTTATGTGTATGGGGTACAGTGGATATAAAAGAACTATTACGAAATGTTAAATTTTATAGTTTGTCTACGGAAGTCATTCCTAAAAGGTACATTGACATTCAATATCATGCCTCTAAACATTTTAAAAGTAATGGGAAAACAAGAATTGGATTGAAAAATGCTATTGAACTTTTAAACCTTCCAATAAACGGCAACTTCCACGATGCCTTTAATGATGCCTACTATACCTGTGAGATTTTCAAATATATTTATCATCCATCCATAAAACCTCTACTTTATGACTCTTCCAATAGACGTAGATTAGGAAATCCTCATAAAAAATATAAGGTAGATATGGATTCAATTTTTAAACAGTTTGAAAAAATGTACAACCGAGAGTTGTCTAAAGATGAAAAAAGCATCATAGAACTAGCTTATACTATGGGAAGAACTAGACAATTTCTCATTGAAGAAAAAAATGATTAGTAGAAGGTTATCCTTTCTACTAATCATTTAACTATTTATACTTAGTCGTTATATACACTTCTTAATATTTCTATTTCTTTACCGTAGCCTTCAATGTCATTCGGTGTCTCTAAGAAGAATGGTATGTGTCTTAATTTAGGATGATTAATGATTCTGGTAATCGCCTCAATACCTATTGAACCTTCACCAATTTTTTCATGTCTATCCTTGTGACTTTCGAAAGGATTCTTGCTATCATTTAAGTGAATAGCATAAAGTCTATCTAAACCAATAACTCTATCAAACTCTTCTAAAACTCCATCTAAATTATTTACTATATCATATCCAGCATCATAAACGTGTGCTTACAACATAGTTAGCATATGCCATTTTATCCTTTCTATTTTCATCATTAAACAATATTTCATTCTTATAAATCAATCCACTTTTTAATTTAAAAACTATGATGTAAGGATTGAAATTTCTATTTTTATCTTCTGCACCTAGTACAACTTCATCAATTATCTTGTCAAATACTTCTCTGTCAAATTGAACCATAATGTTTTCTTGTTTACTCAATACTTCTTCTAATTCTTTAATCCTTCTTTTTATTGTGTAATCTCCAACATTAGCTTTATTAATTTCTTCTTTGGCTAATCTTAAATCATTTAAAGTTGTTGATAATTGATTATATTTTAATTCATATATTTCCTTGTCAATTGTATTTTCTAATCTCATATCAACTAATTTATGAAGTTTATCTTCTAATTTATTTATATCTTGTTCAATTCTTTCTAATTTCTTAGTGTTATCATTATTCTTAAATTTCTCTGCAAAATTTTCTATGAATTCCTTCATTGTATCATTGTTATTCTCTTGTAATTTATTGAAAGTATGAACAAAAGCATTTTCTAACACATCTTCATCTATAGCTTTGCTTTCTGGACAACTATCTTTCCCATATTTTAAATAGGTTGCACATTGCCAAACATACTTTTCATAAGGCTTCCCACCATGCCATTTTCTCCTAGTAGTCGGGGAGCCACAATGTCCACATTTTGTTATTGATGAAAATGCGTGTTTTCTACTATATTTAGATTTATTTACTAAGTTACCCTTAGCGTCTATACTTCTTTTGCTTAATAATTCGTGTGCTTGTTCAAATACTTCTCTTGATATTATTGGCTCATGATGATTTCTTACTAAATACTGTTTTTCTTCACCTTTATTTTTAATTTTACGATGACTTATAGGGTCAGTAGTAATAGTTTTCCCTAACAACAAATCACCGACATATTTTTCATTTTTAATAATATTTAAAACAGAAGTTCCATCCCATCTTACATTACCTCTTATAGTTCTTATTCCTTCTTCAGTAAGTTCTCTAGCTATAACCATCCCGCCAGCACCTTCAATATATCTCCTAAAAATATACTTAACTATCTCTGCTTCTCTCTCATTGATAGATAAAGTCTTTGTTTCTTTGTCGTAGTCATAACCCAAACATCTTTGAGAACCAACTATCTCACCTCTTGACATTTTCATACTCAATCCCATTTTAACATTGAGTGAAATTGATTCACTTTCTTGTTGTGCTAGTGAACTTAATATTGTTAATAGAACTTCTCCATCCATTGTCATTGTATTAATATTCTCTTTTTCGAAATATACTGCAATACCTAAATCTTTTAAAAGTCTAACATATTTTAAAGTATCTACAGTATTTCTTGCAAATCTTGAAATAGACTTTGTAATAATCATGTCTATTTTATGATCCATAGCATCTATTATCATTCTTTGAAAGTCGTCTCTTTTATTTACTTGAGTACCGCTAATACCTTCATCGGCATAAATTTCTCCTAATTTCCAGCCTGGCTTTTCATTTATTACATTTGTATAATATTTAAGTTGTGATTCATAACTATTTAACTGCTCATCATCAGATGTTGAAACTCTAACATAAGGCGAAACTATAATTTCCCTTTGTTCTTTTATAACTTCTTCTTTTTTTATCGCTTCTATGATTTGAACATTCATATTATCTTCCTCTTTCGTGTTCTTATTGTGTTGTGTATATATACATTCTAAAGCATACGTTTTTTTAAATCAAGCTATTAATGTATCTCTTACTTTATACTTCTTTATTAAAAAATCTTTCATACTTATGTATTCTTTTTCACTTACAAAATTACTATATCTAAGTTTATTTAATATAGCTAACTGACCTAAATATTTATTATAACTTTCATTATAATTAATTTTTACCATGGAATTCCCCCTTTGATTTTAGACAACAAAAAACACCTCAAGCTAACTCCTGAAGTGCTAAATATATATAATATGTAGTTGTTTATTTAACCTAAAAAGCCAAATATTAGCCGATTTAAGGCACGTTTATTTTTACCTATGTAATTGGTCGCCTATTTCTTTTTACCCCTGTTTTTTTGGCTCTCTCTATAAAACACCATTTTTGTACTTTTTTGATACCCCTCAAATGCAGTAAACAAGCCATTTGCAAAATAGAAAAAGGTACGAAAAACAACTAATTTCGTACCCTACCCTTAAAATATATGTAATTATTTTTAATTGATTAATTGGTTGTTAATTTCTTTTGTAATAAATTTAATTCATTTACTGCTGATTCTATCATTGTTTCTAAATCTTCAGAATTTACTTTTAAACCTATGTTATTAAGATAATTAAGTACATATTGCTTTCTGTTTTCTCCAGTAGGATCAGTTAATTTTAATAACTGGTCTGCTGCTTGAACTGCTATTTTAATAATATTATATAAATTGTCTCTTTGCTCTTTAGTGGTTTTAGTTCTAATATAAGGTACCACTACCCCCGTGATAATAGCACCTAATAACCCTATTAAAGCTACAATGATTTTAATTAAACCTTCATCCATTTATTTATCCCCCTTCCATGTCTTAACAACCTTAATTCCACCCATTATCCCTAATTCTCCTACCATACACTTATACCAATATTCAACCAAGGTAGATGGCTCGCTACCAGTTTTTAGGTGAATATATAGCACTACAATAGTGAATATAATAGTGAGTATAAATATGATCTTAACAAGGCTCTTACTGTAGTCACCAGACTTCTTACTTTTATTACTCTTAAGTATCGCTTTAATTTCTTTCTTACTCATATTATCTGTATCGATCATCATTTCATGATCACAACCTTATTCGCTGCATCCCAATCAACATTTTTTAAATTAAACGCATCAGCTATTAGTCGAACTGGTATATCATTTTTTCCAATCTTGATATGATTTGTATTATCTTTGAAATAACCGTTGGCTAGTATGTCCTTACCTAAAATATTTAGTTTGACCTTATCCTCTACCTCTGCATACTCTATATAAGTATCCTTAAACCAATGAGTAAACTTACTGCCAGATACAACTTTACCCCCTTGGATTTTACCTTTTCTCATCCCAACCGGAGCACCTACACATTCAATAAATTCTCCATTACCAATGTATATTCCAACGTGACCTTTCATCCATAAAATCAATCCAGGGATCTCTGGCATAGTGGCTAATGTTCCTTTTTCTTTAGCAGCTTTATATGCACCTTCCTGATTCCTATCCTGTGATGCTACATACTTGACTTGTCCATTATTCCACCATGCAAATGCTTTTACAAGTCCATAACAGTCAGATACCCTCTTGTTAATGTAAGTATTTAAGTATGCTTTATGTCTGGTATTGTAGGTTCCTACGCCGTTACCTTGAGTCATTTTTTGTTGTAAAAATGATGTTGTAAGTATATTACCAAAGCTACCTAAGCAATACCCCCAGTTCTCGCTTAATGCTTTCTTAGTAAACTCTACTAATTCAATATTAGTTTTTATCATATCTACCTCCACATTAAAAAAGCTCCGATAAAACTAATTATCAAAGCTCCAGCCACTGTTCTCCACAGCCATTTATTGTTTTCTTTTAATTCTGCGATATCTTCTTTGTTGTTGAATGATTGGTTATACGCCCTATCCACCTTTTCTTTCATTTCATTATAGTTATCAATTTTTGTTTCCATCCTGATAACTCTTCCTAATATTTCTCTTATTTCTTTTTGAATTTCATCGTCCATTCCACACCTCCAAAATTGTATTAAAAAAGAACCTACCTAAGTAAGTTCTTTTTGATTATTACAATAGCCATTATTTGTATAAACCTTGATATACATAGCTATTGAATTTAGTTTAGTGAGTAACTTGTTATACAGTTTTTTAAGACACATAATATAAATAATGCGACATAGAAAAAGTGGACAGACGACCCTGTCTGCCCACAGTACCTTTTTACTGTCTTAATTATAGTTTTTATGAGTTGACAAATCACATAATAAGATTTCCAATCCCTAAAATAATAATTATGATAAATGGAATTAATAACTGCTTATCCCTTAAAAATACTGCATTAGGAGTTGCATATTTCTTTCTCAAATGGTAAAGTACGCCTAATGTAATAACAAAAAGGACTATTCCGCCATATAGAATGAACGTAGAGAGCACATGTGCAAAGTCTATATTATAAAATAGCAATAGCTTTTTTATATAGATTAGACTAAAGTACAGAATTATTGAGTACATGAGCAATAACCATTCTTTTTTTTCACCTACATTCATGTAATATTTCCCCCTCTACAATTAAGTTTAATATAAGTACGACCAACTTTGATAACCCATATTCCAGCCTAGGAGACCATCATTGGTTTCTCCGTACACATATTGAATAGATACTTTGAAACCCTTTGTATCTGCTCTCTCTTGCACTTCATTTACTATTGCGCCAGCAACTACCATTGCAATGGCTAAAGCCACGCCGCTTTTAACCAATGCACCAGCAATTCCAGCTGTGGTCATAGTAATAGTGCTCCAATGTAAACTGTATGTTTCAGTATGTTTCTGCCCAATATAAGGATTTTTAGGAATTGCTCTTAAGAGTGAATTAGGAAAAGGATTTTCATTTTCTCTTCTCTCATACTCTAGTTCCTTAAGATAAGATATTTCTTCATCAGTGAGTCCCATACCTTCCATCATCTTAATTAGATGACTATCATTTACATTAACACTAATGCCCGGACTTGAATAAATGGTAGCCGCTAAGGCAGGAGCGGATGATGAAATAAATATGGCAAATACACAAACAATACTGACTAATACTTTTAACGATTTTTTCATGACAAATACCCCCTTTAATTTAAATCATTTACAAATATTTGTAAATGTTATCTATTTAACAATATCATACTTTCTATTATTTTACAAATTATATTAAATTTTACAAAATATTGACTTGTTTAGTTATCTCCCATTGACTTTACAATTTAATATCGAAGTTTATTTGTTTTATTTACTTATTAAAATTGATATGAACTTTAATAAGTAATAACAATAAAGGGCATAAAAAATACACCCTTCTGGTGTTATTGATATTGCATATAAGAAACCTTATGCTCATTAACTCAATTCTGTTTTGTAAGGCTCTGGTACTTCTTCAAGTGTAATTCTTTTCATGTCAATCAAGAATTTATATAACCTTGCTTTCGTACTCATTATATAGCACCTCCAAATAATACTAATTCAGTAAGGTCTGCTACTATTTTCTTTAGCTGTTCGATTTCAGGGTCAACAGGCTTATCAATGTATTCAAAATAAACCTCATTTGTCTCCATGTTAGCCTTTAATACTGCAATCTTACCTTCAATTACCTCTGCTATTGGTAATTTTTCAACTGCTACTGCTTTGTTTTTCTCTTCATTACTAATTGTACTACCATCATAAACTATGTTTCCACCTTCAAATACATATATCATTATACAATCCTCCTTATTCCAAGTAATTTTTTACCATTCAAATAATCTTTTAATCTGTATGTTCCACTTACAACTGTTAAACCCACATTAATAAAATCCTCATAAAAAATATAAGGTAGATATGGATTCAGTTTTTAAACAGTTTGAAAAAATGTACAACCGAGAGTTGTCTAAAGATGAAAAAAATATCATAGAATTAGCTTATACTATGGGAAGAACTAGACAATTTATCATTGAAGAAAAAAATGATTAGTAGAAGGTTATCCTTTCTACTAATCATTTAACTATTTATACTTAGTCGTTATATACACTTCTTAATATTTCTATTTCTTTACCGTAGCCTTCAATGTCATTCGGTGTCTCTAAGAAGAATGGTATGTGTCTTAATTTAGGATGATTAATGATTCTGGTAATCGCCTCAATACCTATTGAACCTTCACCAATTTTTTCATGTCTATCCTTGTGACTTTCGAAAGGATTCTTGCTATCATTTAAGTGAATAGCATAAAGTCTATCTAAACCAATAACTCTATCAAACTCTTCTAAAACTCCATCTAAATTATTTACTATATCATATCCAGCATCATAAACGTGACAAGTATCCATACATACTCCCATATGATCTTTTAGCTCAACTCTACTTATAATCTCAGCTATTTCTTCAAAAGATCTTCCAATCTCTGAACCCTTTCCAGCCATAGTTTCTAAAAGAACTTTAGTAGTCTGCTCTGGTTTTAAAACGGTGTTAAGCATATCTACAATATAGTTAATTCCAACATCCACACCTTGCTTAACGTGGCTGCCTGGGTGGAAGTTATAAAGATTATTTGGAACATATTCCATTCTCACTAAATCATCAGCCATAGTCTCTACTGCAAATTCTCTAGTTCTTTCCTCTGCTGAACAAGCATTTAAAGTATATGGAGCATGAGCTAATATCTTAGCAAATTTATTTTCCTTCATAATTTCTAAAAGTGCAGCCACATCCTTCTCATCTATATCCTTTGCCTTTCCCCCTCTTGGGTTACGTGTAAAGAACTGAAAAGTGTTAGCATTTATTTGAAGGGCTTCTTTCCCCATATTCTTAAAACCTTTAGTTGTTGATAAATGACATCCTATGTTTAACATTAAATTTCCTCCATCTCCATAAGTGAAACTCTAAATCTTCGATTTAGTCAGTTGAAATTACTCCTTCGAATGTATATGAGAAGGAGTTTCCTTAAGTAAGCCTCCAAATTTCATATTTGGTTAAGACGAACTTACTCCTTCGAATGTATATGAGAAGGAGTTTCCTTATTCATAAATAAATCATACTATATTAACTCTCCCTATTCAATGGATAATTTTTATTATTTAATTATATATATTA
>DALZNT010000017.1:0-5593 GCA_032005505.1 Clostridium sp.
AATTATATTTTACTTTGTTCAACTTTTTGTGTCCATACTTATATACTAACACCAAAAACGTCAATTTTGTTTTATGGATTAATTTTGAAGAAGTATATTTTTATAGTAAAGTTAGTATGGTAAGTAATGAATATTTGTAGTCTATTACGATGGAGTGGTATATACACATATATGGAGGGGATAAGAATGGTAAAAAGGAAAATTGGAATAGGGTCAATTTCTATATTGCTATTTGTTATTGGTTTTTTATTTATTGCTACGTTTAAAAATGGTATTTGTGTAGGGGATAATATTTTAAGCTGTATTGGATTAAAGCCATGGTCTAATGGCAATCAAGGAACTCATTATACAATATTTTATTCTTTATTATTTTTTGTTCCATCATTAATTATTGGTTATAGATTTAAGGAAAACTTTGGTTCAAAGATTGGTAAAATCCTATCTGCCATTATGGTAATTATAATAGTATTGTCACTATTTCTTTCGGCTAAAATTTAAAGCGTAATAGTTTAATACTACAAGGTAAATACGTATAAGTAGAGGAAAATAAAATGGAAACCAATTACGGTTTCCATTTTATTTGCTCAGATATGATTATATCTACATTCAATATAAAAATACAAAAATGTAAAAATATTCTTGTAAAAACTACAGATATGTAGTAATATAAAAATATACTACAGACGTGTAGTGTTAAATGTTAAGGGGCGGTGTACATCATGAGTAAATTTCAAAAATTATCAGATACAGAGATGGATTTGATGCTAATTATATGGAGACTAAATTACGAAGTAACATCTTCTGAATTATTGGATATAGTTGAAAGAGAAAAAGGTAAGACCTGGTCTGGGCAAACTATTTCAACATTTTTATCTAGAATGATTGAGAAAGGTGTTTTAACTTCATATAAGAAAGGAAGAGTGAATTATTATATAGCTTCTATTACTATTGAGAAGTATAAACAGAAAGAAGCAGAAGGAATATTAAACGAAATGTATAAAGGCTCTGTAAAAAAATTCTTATCAGCCTTATACTATGGCAAGAAGATGAGTAAGGAAGATATTGATGAATTAAAAGAATTATTTTCTGATAACATGGAAAGGAAAACTTATGAGTGAGCTATTAAGATTTATTTTCAAATTAAGTATTTCAGGCAGTATCTTCTTTTTGTTATTTTACATTTTATCTTACTTTACTCAAAAAGTATTTTCAGCAAAATGGCATTTATTTATTTTGAAGATAAATATGTTATTTTATTTAATACCAATTGCTTTAATTTTGGGTAGTATTCCAAATAAATCTAAAAATATTAGTATAAATTCATTTAGTATTGCATTAAATTCCATAGAAAATTCCAATGGTTTTGTGGAAATAAGCAGATATTTATTTATCATATGGGGAATAGGTGTGGTTATACTTACTGTTTGGAGCTTGTATTGCTATAAAAGGTTTGTTAAAAACATTAAGAGGTCTTCTTATAGTGATAAAATACTTGAAGATGTTGTTTGTAAGTGCAAGTTAGACTTAAACATAGCTTATAGTATTAAAGTGAAAAAAAGTTACCTTGTTAGTTGTCCTGTGATTATAGGGATTATCAAACCTACTATTATTTTCCCTTCAAATATGGAATATAGCTCTAAATTAATTCCTGTAATAATCCATGAGTTAATACATTATAAAAGAAAAGATTTAGTATTCAAATTTTATCAATTAGTTATTTCTATCATTCATTGGTTCAATCCTATAGTTTATATAATGAATAATCTATTTGAAGAATGGTGTGAAATATCTTGTGATGAAATTGTTGCCGAAAACATGTCTTATTTTGAAAGGGAAGAATATGGTACGACTATTTTAAGTATCATCGAAAGGGTAAATGATGCTCCAAATTTTTTATGTTTCTATCTGTGTGGTGATAAAAAGTATATAAAAAGGAGACTGGTAATGATGTTAAATATGAAAAATAAAAATAAGATTAATAAAGTATTTGGTGGATTATTAATTTGTGCAATTACATTAGCTAGTGTAAGAGTAAGTATTGCAGTAGCAACTACCAATGGTTATAGTGAGAATATAGAAATTGAAACAAATGATAACAGTATTAAGAATTTCTTGCAAGAGCAAGTTGATGAACTTAAGAATAATATTAATACAAGTGGAGCTAGTAAAGGTGCAATTGTTGTTGTTAACCCTGAAACTGGAGAAGTTTTGGGAGCTTGTAGCTATAATGCAGAGTAATATAGTGCGAAGTAACGTCACTTTTGATATCTTATAGATAGGAATTGGGGGGATTAAGAATGGACAAAAATAATAAAAATAGCACATTGCTTTTAGTAGGATTAATAATAATAACCATTGTAAATATTTTAGATAGAGTGATTGAATTAAATGAATTCATAGCAATAGGGCTATATTTAATTGCGTTAATATGCTTTATTATTTATTTGATAAAATTTTATAAAAGTAAAAGGTAAGTGAAATTTGAATCTATCAGCGAGATTTAATTAACAATCTTAAATTTTCGCGAATTAGATAAATAAAAATTTATCTGTGAGATTATTTTGAGTAAAGAACGATTGTATCAAAATGCGAAAACTTTAATATAAACAATTTTTTATTGAAACGTAATGTTATAGTGAGTTTATATTTTGTGCAAATAATATCTAAACTTATTGGAGAATGAACATGAAAAAAAGATAGTAATATAGAAGGTTAAAGGAACACTTTCAGCCCAAAAGCTACCATATATAATAAATTGGTAGCTTTTTTATTTTATTTTTTACCTTGAAAGCCTTCTAAGGAATATGTATTAGTAGAAGGGAGTTGATATATATGGCAGTATCAAATATTAAAAATAATACAGCTCTAGTTGTTAGATTTGAAAAGGGTCAAAATTTAGATGGATCACCTAAGGTGACTAGTCAAAAGTTCTCTAATGTTAGCGCAACAGCTACAAATGACGAGATTTATGCAGTGGGGATGGCTATCGGGGCAGTCCTAATTAGCGAACCTGTAGAGATTAAAAAAGTCGATGACTTTACTTTAACAGAAGGCTAAAAATGTGGAAGGTAGTTTGTTTTTTAAGTGAAACTCTAAATCTTGTATTTAGAAAGTTGAACTTACTCCACCGAACGGATGTGAGGCGGAGTTTCATTATAAGAGATATAATTTCTTTAATCAATAAGCTACATGTACCAGGAAATCTAAGAATAGTGTTCTATAGATTTTATAAGAGTAAAAAGTCTGAGAGAGTTAAAGTAATTATAATAGAGAGAAGGAGGGAAACCAATGGAAAGAAAGCTAGTAATGACCTTTAAGGATCAGAAAGATAGTAAATTTAATCTTATCGTTAACTCTGTAAAAGAGGGGATAACAATAGATGAGGTTAACGCAATAATGGATGAAGTTGTGACAAATGGAGCTCTTCAAAGCAAGAATGGTGCTTTAGCAGCTAAGCTATATGCAGTAGTTGTTAACACTAATGAGACAACTTATAAAGTAATATAAGTTAAAAGTTGACGGAGCATTTAATTGCACTAGGGTTACTTTTGAGTGAAAAAGACATGCAGTTTTACGAGTAAAATCACAGTGAAGTTCACACAAAGAAAACCAGAAATATATTATTAGATATGTTTCTGGTTTTTTATATTTTCTAAGATTTAAACGCTCCATTCTTACTTTATGATAAATTCTAATTTATCTAGTTCGTCAAATCTAAAATTGCTCATCAATAAAAAACATACAATTTCCACAACATGGCATGACTTCTTTATTTTTATGAATCACTCTTTCTATATTTTTGCCATCTATGTGGTATAAAATCATATAGCATTAAACCAGGGGTCAGAATAAAAATAAGTAAAATGTATCGTAATAATGAATTATTTAATTCAATACTATTACTTATTATCAATGAAATAAAAAGCACTAAAACATAATAAATCCTTCTACAAAGAGTTTTTTCAGGCTTATACACTGAATTGCATTTTGGACATTTTAAATATGATTTTAACCTAATTGCAGATTTTAATCTATCAGTAAGTGTAAACTTATGATTACATTCAATACAAATTTTCATAGTACTTCTCCTTCACAACTTAATACTACTTAGATATGGTTAATATATACATTATATATTAAATTTTCATACCTTGTACAATTTTAAACTTAAATGTAAATTGATGATCTGGTTTTAAAATCATTTATTTGAGTATTAGAATAAGACCTATGAAATCGGATAAATAATATCTTACATCTAACAATATCCTTTTTAGTTTAGTGCATAAAACCTAACACGAGGAATCCTCGGGTCAGAGGCCTATTAATACAATTGTAAACTCGGTAGAAAGTTCAGGTTGACAATTGTAAACCACATTTTATATAATAGTTAACAATAGGATGAAAAATTTACGAATTAATATAAATTATATAAAAGGTGAGGAGATTACATATGAAAACAGAAGGCATGAATAACGCAGAAGGCATGAATAACGCAGAAGGCATGAATAACGCAGAAGGCATGAATAACGCAGAAGGCATGAATAATGCAGAAAGCATTAATGACACAGAGAATATGAATAATGTAGAGAATATAAACGACACAGAAAATATGAATCAACAGAACAATCAAGAAAACAAAAATTTAGTGGAGCTGGATTTAAAACATATTTGGCATCCTTGTTCACAGATGAAGGATTACGAGGATTTACCACCAATCGTTATTGACCACGGTAAGGGCATGTATCTATATGATGTAAACAATAAATCTTATGTAGATGTGGTTAGTTCATGGTGGTGTAACCTTTTAGGTCACTGCAATGAGAGAATTAATACAGCGGTGAAAAATCAAATTGATACTTTAGAGCATGTTATCTTTGCAAACTTCACCCATAAGCCAGCTATTAATCTATGTGATAAGTTATCTAAGGTTTTACCTGAAGGGTTAACTAGATTCTGTTTTACTGATAATGGTTCTTCAGCTATTGAGGCTGCTATGAAGATGAGTTTCCAATATCACTATCAAACTGGAAATCCTCAGAAGAAAAGATTCATGGCACTTTCAGATGCTTATCATGGAGAAACTGTGGGAGCACTTTCAGTAGGTGGAGTTGACCTTTATTCAGAGATTTATAAGCCAATGCTTATGGATATTGTTAGAGTTGAGGCTCCAGACTGCTATAGATGTAAGTATGGAAAATGTAGAGAAAATTGTAATGCAGAGTGCTTTGAAGCTGCAGAGAAGGATTTCGAAAACTTCGGTGAGGAGGTTTGTGCCTTCATGGTGGAGCCACTGATTCAAGGGGCTGCGGGAATGAGAATTTACCCACCTATATATTTAAAGAAGCTGAGAGAGGCTTGTGATAAACATAATGTACACCTAATTGCAGACGAAATTGCAACGGGATATGGAAGAACTGGTAAGATGTTTGCTTGCGACCATGCTGGGATAAGCCCGGATATCATCTGTCTTTCTAAGGGAATCACTGGAGGATATATGCCAATGGCGGTGGCTATTACTACAGATAAAATTTATAATGGCTTCTATGCTGATTACAGTGAGGGAAAAGCTTTTATGCATAGCCATACCTATAGC
>DALZNT010000017.1:5603-47257 GCA_032005505.1 Clostridium sp.
ATAGCGGAAATCCATTAGCTTGTTCAGCAGCAGTTGAAGTTCTTAATATTTTAGAAGAGGAAAAAACTATAGAGAAAGCTAATGAGAAAGCTCCATTCTTTAATCAACTTATTAAGGACAAGTTAGCTAATCACAAAAATGTTGGAGAGATTAGAAGTCAAGGTCTTATTAATGCCATTGAACTTGTTGAAGATAAAGAAGCTAAGAGATCCTTTGATTCAAAGAGAAGAATAGGATATGAAATATATAAGAAAGCTCTAGACCGTGGAGTAGTTTTAAGACCTCTAGGAGATGTCCTTTATTTTAATCCACCACTAATTATAACTAAGGAAGAGATGAAGTTTGTAGTAGGAGTTTGTGCAGATTGTATTAAAGAAGTATTGGGTGAATAAGAAATATAGAATATAAGGAATTATAGAGCGAGTGCGAGAGATAAATGAAAGAAGTATGGTGGAAGTAATAAGTATAGAGTGAAAGAAACATTGGGGGATTAAGAATTATGAAATCTAAAACGCGAGAGATAACCCTTATTGCATTTTTATCAGCAATAATAGCTGTTTCAGGAATGTTTAAGCTTCCAGGAATATTTCCTGGGACAGAATTTCAATTATCAGCACCAATAGCCATTGCTATTCTAGGTTGTTTTGGGTTTAAAAGATATATACTGGCGGGTGTGGTTGCCAGTACTATTACATTTATTACTGGAACACATACTATTTTAAATGTAGTTACAGCAATGACATTTAGAGTTGTAGCAGGAATAGTAGCCATGATAGCTGGAAATGGAATCTTTGGATTGACTGTGGCAGGACCTATAGGAACTATTGTTGGACGTTTTGTTTTAAGTGGAATCACTGGAACAGAGGTGAAAGCCCTTTTAATTGCGGCAGTACCAGGAATAATATATACAGCTATTAGTGCCTATCTATTAAGCACTATTCTTAGGAAATTAGTTTCACATACACCTTTTGATGAATATTTATGTGAAGAGAAAAAACTTTTTTTCTGGAGGAAGGTAGATGAAACTGTATAGTGTAAAAATACCTTTGATTTATTAAGGATGTATAAGGATGTATATTGATTTATAAAGGACTTATTTTGAAGAGGTGTAGAGCATGAAGCTATATAGTGTAAAAATGAGAGCAAATTAAGAGGTGTGGAGCATGAAATTATATAGTGTAAAGATGAGGGCAAGTGAAGTCGTTGATGAAAAAGGTAATGATATTTCAAGTTGTTATGAGAAATATAGTTATAATCCAGGTGTAGAAAAGAAAACTAGGCACATTTCAGGAGCTGAAAAAATAGTTAGGGAAGAAAATCTTGAAGGCTGTATAGCTGGACTTGTGAAAAGAGCCATGAATCATCCAAAGGGAACAGCGGAGTCTATTAATATAAAAATAGAACATGTGAAAGAAGATGAAATTACTTATCTAGAGCCCTTAAAGGTTAGGACCATAGAGGTTAAAACTAAGGAAGAGGGATGGACAAATCTTAAAGAACTTCTAAAAATCTTAGGAATAGGAAATGGACAAGAAGTTTTAAACTCCATGAAAGAAACCTATGCTATGAGAGGTGCAATGGTGTTAGATTATAAAACTATGACTAGACTTGAGGCTAATATAGAAAGAGGAATTAGAGCAACCAATATGGATTTTGAAGCCATGAGTATTGAGGGATTAGATAAAATAGATGAACTAGATAAAGAAGAAGATTTAAATAAAAATGACAAATTAGGAAAAATAGAAGGCCTAAATAAAAATGACAAATCAGGAAAAATAGAAGGCCTAAATAAAAATTTAGGTTCCAATAATCATTTTAAAGAAGCTTTAGTTTTGGCAACGAAGGTGGTTTCTCACCCTAATATTTTAGCGGAGATTTGTATTTCTGATGATCCAAATTATACTACAGGCTATATAGCTTCAAAGGAGTTTGGATATGTGAGAATTACAAATTTAAAGGAGCTAGGAGATGAAAATGGCGGAAGAATCTTCTTATATAATGGAAAGTCAGAGGAAGTTGAATCTTGCATAGATTATATAGAGAAGAAACATGTTTTAGTCAGAAATAATATCAATATGGAATATTAATTTTAAGTTTAGGGATAAATTGCAGAGGGTAAAAACCAATAGCAAACTTTAAAAGTAAATTATAAATGAGATATTAACTATACACGTTAAAGGTAGAAGTAGGATATAGATTAGAGAGTTTAGAAACACTGAGGAGGATATGGTATATGAATGAATTATTAGCAATGGAAGATAAATTGAAAGTATTAAAGGAGAACAATTTATATAGAAATCTTAAAGTACTTTCAAGCGCCCAGACAACTAACGCAATATTAGAGGGACAAAAAATATTATTGCTATCCTCCAACAGTTACCTAGATTTAAGCAATGAGGAAGAGATAAAAAACTATGTTAAGGAAGTCATTGATGAATATGGCATAGGTTCAGGAGGCTCAAGACTTACAACGGGAAGCTATGACCTTCATGAAAAGTTGGAAAGTCTATTGGCAGATATTAAGCATACTGAGGCTGCTTTAGTATTTAACACAGGATATATGGCCAATGTAGGAATTATCTCTTCAATCTGTACCAAGGAATATGTGATTTTTAGTGATGAACTTAATCATGCCAGCATTATAGATGGATGTAGATTGTCAAAAGGAAAAACGATAATTTATAAGCACAATGACATGAAAGATCTAGAGAAAAAGCTTAAGGAGAATCCCTGTGAAAAAGGTTTAATTGTTACCGATGGAGTTTTCAGCATGGATGGCGATATTGCAAATGTTCCTGGGATTATAAATTTAGCTAGGAAGTACAAGGTTTTAACTATGGTGGATGATGCTCATGGTACTGGAGTTCTTGGTAAAAATGGAAGAGGTACTGGGGAGTATTATGGTATAGAAGGATTAGTTGACATTTATATGGGAACTCTAAGCAAGGCTATTGGTAGTGAAGGCGGCTTTGTATGTGGTTCAAGGGTTCTTATAGAGTATCTGAAAAATTCAGCACGTAGCTTTATATTCTCTACAGCATTATCGCCTTCAACAATTGCGGCTTCGGTTAAAGCATTGGAGATTATAAAAAGGGACAATAGTAGAACAAAAGCCCTTCAAGAGAATATTAAGTATTTCTGTGAAAAACTAAGAAACTATGGAGTTGAAGTGAACTCTGAAACTTCAATTATTAAAGTAATAATTGGGGATGAAGAAAGAACTATGGAGATAGCTAAAGAGTTACTTGAAAAAGGAATTTTTGTGTCAGCAATTAGATATCCAACAGTTGATAAAGGAACTGCAAGACTAAGGGTTACGCTGATGGCAACACATACAAGGGAAGAGTTAGACTTTGCTGCAAGAGAAATTGCTACATTAATTTAAAACAAAAAAGATTTGCTTGCTAGAGCAAATCTTTTTTTATTGCAGGACCTAACAGGTTCAGTTGATTCAATTGATTCATTTACCACAGTGACTTCCGCTTCGGTTATTATCTAAATTCTCCAGTTAAAATCATCAGCTAAGAATTATTTTGCTAACCGTCGTTGTCTTTATAAAGTTAATATTTAAAGATGAAGGAATTTTTATTAATGTAATGGCAAATAATAGAACTTGAACGTACTACTTATAGTAGGTAACTGGAGGTGGAGTAATGAAAAAATCTATAGTTAAAATAATCAGTTCAGTCATGTTTTTAACTTTAATATTAAGTTTTTCAGGTTGCAGTGATAAAAATAACAGTGTGGTAGATGAGGAAAATAATAATGAGGCTTTGCCTACAGCAGCTCAGGAGGACGATACTAATTGTGATACTGATGCTGGTGGATGAAAGTATGATAGACCTTCACAGGGTGAAGAGGAAGCTATAGCACCAGAAGATGGGGATGGGGAAGTGAATAATGAGAGTCTGAAGAATAAGTTTAAGGATAACTTATACAAAAATAAGGGAAGTTTAAAAAATCAACTTCAAGGAGAAGAGTTAACCTTTGAAGCTAAAATTTCACGCACAGGAAGCTACACAAGTTGGAAAAGTTATCCTACTATAACCTTAGCTAGAAGTGTAGCTGAGTTAAACGTTAATGATACTATTAGTCATGGAGAAAAATATAATGAAGAGTATTTTAAAACTAAGGCACTTATAGTTATTGAACTTCGTGAAACTAGCGGATCTGTAAGACATGAAGTGACTAAGGTTGTAAAAAATGATAATCAGATAACAGTAGAGATTAAAAAAATAGTTCCTGAAATAGGTACTGCAGATATGGCTGAGTGGGTTATATATGTGGAACTTGATAAGGCGGACGTTGATAAAGATACCATGGTGGATTTTGTATTTACACAGGAATAAATGTTGTCAAGAAAGTAAAAAAATACGAAATTAAATAGAAGCAGAGTAGTATAAAAACAGCTACCTCAAGGTTAAATTTGGGGTAGCTTACTTTTTTATTATAAATTCGAAAAAAGTGTTTGAATAATCTATATTTTATATTATAATAATTGTATACAATTTGGATATATATTATATTACTTGTATACAATTACATTGTTAACTTTAAGTTGAAGTTAGTTTTATAAAATTAAATAGGACTATAAGTATTTTGCAGCTTATATAAGCTAATTATTCATTTTGTTACATGGGGAGGAACTATATGGATTTTAAGCAATTACAATATATTCTTACGATTTATGAAGAGGGCGGAATAAATAAGGCGGCAGAGAAGCTTTATATTAGCCAGCCATCTCTTAGCAAATGCGTTATTAGTTTAGAGAAGCAATTGGGGATGAAAATTTTTGATAGAAGTGTTGTGCCTATTGAACTTACACCCTTTGGTAAAGCATATATAGAGACAGCACAGCAAATTTTAAGTTTAAATGATGATTTGATACGAAGGATATCTGACATAAAAAATGTGGATACTGGACTACTTAGAATAGGTACAACTTTTACAGGGGCATCCCACGAGCTTCCGGATATTTTAGATGCATTTTTTAAAAAGCATCCTGGAATTGACCTTGAGATAATTGAAGAGAATACAAATCTTTTAGAAAAAACTTTAATAAAAGGTCATTTAGATTTAATTTTAGTAAATGGACCTATTCACGATGAAAAAATTAAGTTTATACCAATGAAGAATCAAAAGCTGTATTTAGTTACACCACCAGGTTTGTTTGATTTAAAGGGCAAAGAAAAGACATTTGAAAATTTACATGAAAAGTATAATTTAAATGAGCAAGAATTTATTATACTTCATCAAGGACAAAAGATGAGGACTCTGGGAGAAAAAATTTTTGAAGATTATGGCTTAGACCCAAAGATAAAGTTAGAGATGAGAAATGTTAATGCCGTTATCAAGCTTTGTGCTAAAGGCATAGGATTGTCTATTGTAAATGAGAGTATTAAGGATAATATGCATTATAGTATTGAGCCAGACGTTTATCCACTACCACAAAAGTATGATATAGAAAGTGGAGTAGGATATAGAAAAAAAGGATATACATGTGAAGCAGTAAAGATGTTTTTAAAAGTTATTCAAGATATGAAAAATAACTAGAAAAGACAGCTTTCATTTGAGTTGTCTTTTTCATCCGTATTTATAATTAAAATAAAAAAAACTTGAATATCATAACCTTTTGGCTATAGGTTATGAAAATTTAGTATTAGACGATGAAAAATATGTCGTATATAATATAGTTATGACAATAATGTAAATAGTTTACGACTTGTTTAAATTTTTAATTATAGGAGGAATATCATGTTAGAAGAAAAGAAAACCTTTAAACCTTTCGGACTTGACTGGAAAATATGCCTTGGAATTATGGTTATAGTTTTATTCTCAGCTTTTGTAGGTGCTTTACCAACAGACTTCGCAGGAACATTTGCACTTATGCTTTCAATCGGTATTATATTTAATGAGATTGGAGAAAGAATTCCATTCTGGAACTCTTATATCGGTGGAGGTATCGTATTAGCCTTCCTTGGTACTGCAGCATTAGTATACTTTAACATATTACCAGAAAAATATGTTGGAGCTATCAATGTAATAATGGATGAAATAGACTTTTTAACAATGTTTATCGTAATCCTTATCACAGGTTCTATATTAGCTCTTGATAGAAAGCTAATGATAAAATCTTTCGTAGGATACATTCCTGCAATTCTTGGTGGACTAGCTGGAGCCTTCCTTTTAGGATGTCTTGCAGGATTAGTATTTGGAATCAGTCCATCAGAAGTAGCTCTTAAATATGTTCTACCTATCATGGGTGGTGGTAACGGAGCTGGAGCAGTGCCTCTAAGCCAGATTTATGAGGAAGTAACTGGTTTGCCTAAAGAAGGATACTATTCTTTCGCTATAGCAATATTAACAATTGCTAACATTTTCGCTATAATTACAGCTGCTATCTTAAAGAAAATTGGACAAGCTAAAAAAGGCTTAACTGGAGATGGAAAAACTCTTATCAGAAACAATAAAGAGATTGCTGAAGAGGATGAGAAGGTTAAAACATCAATGAAAGACCTTGGAGCTGGATTATTTACAGCACTTGGTTTCTACGCACTAGGAACATTGTTTGGAAAATATCTTTTACCATCAATCGGTGGAGTTGCAATACACTCATTTGCATACATGATTGTCTTCGTTGCAATTGCAGCAGCATTAGGAATAATTCCTAAAGAAGTTAGAGCAGGAACTAAAAAGCTTCAATCATTCTTTACTACAAATATCATCTTAATAATCATGGTTGGAGTAGGTGTATCTACAGATCTTGCAGAATTAATTGCTGCAATTACACCTGCTAACGTAGTAATTGCATTAGTAATTGTTATCGGAGCTATCCTAGGATCAGCAATCGTTGGTTACCTAGTAGGCTTCTATCCAATCGACTCTGCTATCACTGCTGGTCTTTGTATGGCTAACAGAGGTGGTTCAGGAGACCTTGCAGTTCTTGGAGCCGCAGATAGAATGGAACTTATCGCTTACGCTCAACTTTCATCAAGACTTGGTGGAGGAATCGTACTTGTAATCGGAAGTATTCTCTTCGGATTCCTGATGTAATTTAAGTTTACAAAGTCAATTTTAATTATTATATGAAAGAAGCTATCTCAGTAGTTTAACTGAGGTGGCTTCTTTTTACATTTTAATTTCTGAATCAAAGTAAAATATAAAGTATAAAATTTAATTTAAACCTTAATTTATACTAAAATCTTATTTTTCACTGGAAAAGGGTATATAATATAGGATAGAGTATTTTTACAGCGTGAGAAAATGGCGTTAAGATTTAGGAGAGAAATTATGAGTTTTGATTTAGAGCTAAATGAAATTAAGGATATTTGCGGTAGCGTGATTTACAATAAGGCCATGGATATGTACCTTAGAAATAAGGTGAGGACTCTTAAGGTAAATGAAAATTCAGCTTCTGTTCTATCTGTGACTGCCATCGTGCAGTCTGCTTATGATGTGAATAATTATAAGGTGACAATTCTCATTAATAATAAGAATTATAAGCTATATCCTAACTGTAGCTGTGAGGCGTTTAATCAGTATAAAATGTGTAAGCATGTTGGGGCAGTTCTTATAAAATTAAATAGAGAAGGTATTAAAGGACGAGGCATAAATGTTCAGAAGTCTAGTGAAGAAGAGCTTTTGGATATGTATAAGAATAGCTTTGAAAAGGAAGCTAAGGGCATAGAGAAAGAAACTTTAAACCTTGAAGTTACCCTGATTTCTGGTGAGGAAAGCTATGGACATAGGAATAATAGTTTTCATATGGAGATGAAAATTGGAACATCTAGGCTTTATGTTGTGAAGAATATTAGAGAGCTTATGGAGTGCATGTACAAGAGTGGAGGTACCTTAAACTTTGGTAAGGGACTTCAATATGTGAGCAGTCATTATCGATTCAGAAAAGATGACCAAGAGATTCTTGATATGGTAAAGGAAATATATGACCTAAATCTAGAGGTAATGAATAGAGTTTATACAAACAGAGCAGTATTCTTCAGTGGCAAGAGGGTATTTCTTACAGAAGGACAGATGAGAAAACTGCTTAATATTAAGAATGGTAAAACAATTAACATAGATTATGAGGATGAGATGCTTAAGGATGTGGAAGTAGTTTGTGGAAATATGCCAATGAGCTTTTACATGTTTATGAATGGAGATAATCTAAGCATAGATATGAATGGAGACACACCAAAGGCTATATCAGATGAGGCTGGACTATTCCTTTTAAATAATAAATTATATCTTTTATCTGAAAAAGAAAAAGAGGATTTCATGCCACTATATAAGGCTTTTAAGCAGACTCACGACAGCACAATTTCCTTTAGAAAAAGGGATATTAGTGACGTTGCTAATTTTCTTTTACCAAAGCTTAATAACCTAAGCCCCCTTGTTATGAAGGATGAACGTGTGAAGGAGATTATTAAGGATGAGCCTCTTAAAGCTGAATTTTATCTAGATAAAGATAAGGATGGCGCTTCTTGTGAGATTAAATTCAACTATGGAGATAGAAGCTTTAATCATTCACCAGCTTCAGAGGGGGAAGGTAAATTTGGTGATGAGTCCTACAATAAATATAGAAATAATCTAGAAGAAAATCAGGAAGTTGCTAGTGACATAATCATTAGAAATGTTCCTAAAGAGACAGCAATTCTTGGAAGAGTAAGTGATTTAGGATTTAAGACTAAGGGTAATCTTCTTGTTATCGAGGATGAGGATGATTTAGTTGAGTTTATGACTTATGGAGTTGAGGAGCTAATGGAACTTGGAGAGGTTTATTACTCCGATGCCTTTAAGGATATAAAAATTATTAGCTCTAAGATGTTTAAGTCTTCAATAAAGTTAAATGATGCGGACCTTTTAGCTTTTGACTTTTCTATTGAAGGTGTTTCTAAAGATGAACTTAAGAGTGTTCTTATGTCAATTAAGCAGAGAAGAAAGTTCCATAAGCTGAAGAATGGCTCAATACTTCCTTTAGCTAATAGTGAGATTGATGATTTAAATTCAATCATGGATAACTTTGATATTTCAGCTTCGAAGCTGGCTAGTGGAGAGATAATTATTCCAAAGTATGCTTCACTATATATTGATGAGAAAATTAACGGTGGAGGCCTTAACTTTATAACTAGAAACAGAGGTTTTAAGAACCTTGTGGAAACTATAAAGGATATAAACAGTAATGAATATATTACACCATCAGGACAAAAAGATATGCTAAGACCTTATCAAGTTACAGGTTTCAAATGGTTTAAAACGCTATCTGCCTGCGGTTTTGGTGGAATTCTTGGAGATGAAATGGGACTTGGAAAAACCTTTCAAGCTATAACCTTTATAACTTCTGAAAAGGAAGAAGGTAACCTATCAAATAAGGCTCTTATAGTTTGTCCAACATCTCTGGTTTATAACTGGGTTATGGAGTTTGAAAAGTTCTCTAAGGACTTAAAAGTGGCTGCAATCAGTGGAACTAAGCAGGAAAGGGAAGCTCTTCTGGATGGTATTGAGGATTATGATGTTATCATAACTTCCTACGCTTTAATTAGAAGAGATATAGATTTTTATGAAAAGCAGAACTTTGACCTATGCATTATAGATGAAGCTCAATATATTAAAAATCCAACCTCTTTAAATGCTCAATCGGTGAAGGATATCAAGGCAAAGAATAAATTTGCTATGACAGGTACTCCAATTGAAAACTCATTAACAGAGCTTTGGTCTATTTTTGACTTTGTAATGCCAGGGTATCTAAAGACTCATGGAAAATTTGCTAAAGAGTTTGAAACACCAATAGTTAAGGAGAAAAATGAAAGAGCCCTTCAAGAACTTTTAAAATTAATAAGACCATTTATTTTAAGACGATTTAAGAAGGATGTAGCTCTCGAGTTACCTCCAAAGATAGAACATAAAATTGTTGTAGATATGACACTAGAGCAGAAGAAATTATATTACTCTTATGTGGATTCATTTAAACGTGAAATGGATGAAGAAATCAAGGAGAAAGGCTTTAATAAGAGTAGAATGAAGATTTTATCTCTGATTACAAGGCTTAGACAAATTTGCTGTGATCCAGGTTCCTTTATTGAAAATTATAATGGAGACAGCGGAAAGTATATGGCTCTTTACGACATCTTAGAGGAAGCTCTAGAGAATAATCGTAAGGTTTTAGTATTCTCTCAATTTACAACAATTCTAGGGAGCATCAGAGAAACCCTTAGAAGAAAAGGTATAAAAACCATGTACCTCGATGGCTCAGTACCTTCAAAGAACAGAATGGATTTAGTTAAAGAATTTAATGAAGGTGAACCAGGCGTATTCCTTATTTCTCTAAAGGCTGGAGGTACGGGACTTAACCTAACCTCAGCAGATATGGTAATTCACTTTGATCCATGGTGGAATCCAGCAGTAGAAGACCAAGCGGTGGACAGAGCCCACAGGATAGGACAGAAAAATACGGTAGAGGTAATTAAGCTAATAGCTAAAGGGACAATAGAAGAAAAAATCTATAATATCCAAGAAAAGAAAAAGGAAATAATAGAAAAAGTTCTAGATGGAGAAGAACATGTGGACTTAACACTTTCTTCAATGAAACAGGATGAGCTGGAGGAGTTATTTAAGTGACACCCCAAATCTACGATTTGGTTGGTGGAACTTAACTGAAACTCTAAATCTTCGATTTAGTTAGTTGAAGTTACTCAGGCGAGCACTCCACCGAATGAATATGAGGCGGAGTTACATCATTAAAAATAGGGGGGGATAATCATGACAGAAAAAGAAAAGATGATATCAGGAAAGCTTTATATAGCATCAGGGGATGAATTAACTAATGAAAGACAATATGCAAAGGAGCAGTTGTTTGATTTCAACAATTTGAGACCTAGTGAAGTTGAAAAGCGTAATGAAATTTTAAAAGAGCTTTTAGAAAGTACAGGTGAAAACTTCTATTTTGAGCCACCTTTTAGATGTGACTATGGTTATAACATAAGTATTGGGGAGAATTTTTATGCTAATTATAACTTTATAGTTTTAGATTGCGCTAAGGTTACTATTGGGGATAATGCTTTTATTGCCCCAAATGTTAGTATATACACAGCAGGGCATCCTATTGATTATGTAACAAGAAATGAGCAGTTAGAGTATGCTTTTAAAGTCACCATAGGAGATAATGTTTGGATTGGTGGAGGTGTCACAATAACACCGGGAGTTACAATTGGCGATAATGTGGTTATTGGTGCAGGAAGTGTTGTGACAAAGGATATTCCTTCAAACACTATAGCAGTTGGAAATCCATGTAGGGTTATTAGAGAAATTAACGAGGATGATAAGAAATATTATTTTAAGGAATGTAAAATTTAGAATAAAAAGCAGTGAACCGTATCATAAATAAATGAGGCTATTACTAAAATTGGATAAAGCAAAAGTTAGTTAAGAAGACCTAAAAAATAATAATTTTTAGGTCTTTTTTTATTTTACTTTGATACTATTTACAAGGGGAAGGTTTATTAATTAAAAATAGTAGTTCTAAATCTTAATAAAATTGTTGACAGGGAAACAAAAATATAATAATATTGTATCCAAGGAAACAAAAATTGTAATACATGTTTCCTTTTAATTAATAAAGAGGTGCTTAAAGTGAATAATATTATTATGAATAAATTTAAAGAAATATATGAAAAGGAAGAAGTCTTAGGTAAGTTAGCTTTCAAAGGAGAATATGAAAATTATGGAGTTTCAGAAATGCACTGTATAGATTTAATAGGGAAAATAAAAGATCCTAACGTTACTAAAATATCTCAAAGTATGAATATGACAAGAGGGGCCATAAGAAAAATTAGTAAAAAACTTTTAAATACTAATCTAATAGAAAAATATAAAAAGCCTGATAATGATAAGGAAATATATTTTAAGTTAACAGAGTTAGGTGAAAAATTATATAAACATCATGAAATAAAACATAAGAAGTGGGAAGAAAGAAATGATATATTCTTTAATAATATATCAAAGGAAGATCAAGAAATTGTGGCTAATTTCTTGATAAAATTTAATAACTATTTAGATAAAATAATAGAAACAGGAGGAGAGATATAATATGGAGTTACATTTAAAGGAGTTCAATATTCCAGAGAAAATATTAAAGTGGGGAGACTCACAACCAGCACATCAAAGACAGCATATAGGAACTCATATAGATTGCTACAATCTATCAAATATAGAGCTACCATCAGAAATGGATGTCAAGGTAATAGATGTTAGAAATATAGATGTTATAGATGTTGATATACTAGATAATATATCAATTGAAGAAAATTCATTTGTAATATTTAGAACAGGATATTTAGAAGAATATGGATATGGGAGTGAAGAGTATTTTAAATCTAAATCAAGCCCTTATTTAACAAATGAACTTGTAGATAAATTATTAGATTTAAATACAAAACTAATAGGGATTGACTTAAGTGGAATACAGCATGGTAAAAATCATGTAGCAATAGATAAATATGTTGAAAATAAAGGATCTTATGTTGTGGAAAATATATGTAATTTACATAAGGTTTCTTTAGATTTTAAAGCGAATTTAAAATGGCTTCAATTAGAGGGTGCCACAGCAATAAAGGTTGAGATTGAAACTTTATAAATTTAGTATAAATTACACAAAAACCGCACTTAATATTGATACGGTGAACCGTATCACAAGTAAATGAGGTTTTTACTGCAAGTAGTCCAATATGCCATAATATGATATTTAAGTTATTAAATTGGTATATTTTTCAACTGTTTTAAAGTCTATATTTAACGATTTTTAGTGTAGTTTATTAGAAACTTAAGTTTACACTATTAAATTTTAATCTAGGCTTTTTAGCTGTGTTGAGTTATCTTTTATTAATTCAATTAAAAATAAATTAATATTGACTTTAACAATATTAATGTTATACTTAATATTGTTAAAGAGAGGAGGGTTAAAATGGATATTGATAAAATTCCTAAATGGGTATTTGCTTTAGAGAAGGAAGATCTGGGGTTTTTAAAAAATTTTGCATTAAAATCAGGTTCTTTAAAGGAGATTGCAAAATTATATGATGTTTCGTACCCAACTGTAAGATTAAGATTAGATAAACTTATTCAAAAGATAGAATTAAATGATAAAAGTGAGGAGGAGCCATTTCAAACATTTATTAAGGGATTAGCAGTTGAATCAAAGATTGATATTGAAACTGCTAAGTTAATTATAGATAAATATAATGAGGAATGGAAGGAGAATAAAAATGAATGATTTAATGGAGCTTATTATAGCATTTGGAGCTGGTACAGTTATGTTAATTGCACAACAATTATTAAGTAAACGTGAAAATTGGATATTAGGAGGTATTTTACCAATAGTATCATTACTATTTGCAATAGGAGTATTTAATTTTGGTAAAATAGAATTCAATATAAGAAATTTATTACCTTTTATTGTACTTATAGTTATACAAGGTTGTATATGGGAAGAGGGAAGAAAAAAGGTTAAAGAAAAGAAAGAATTTGAATTAAATAAAATGAAGAGCAAAGATTTATAATCAGAGCCATTTGAAACTGATACACCAGCAGGAAAAATGCAATTTCAGATGATGGCATTAATAGGAGAATTTGAAAGGGGTACTATTGCACAAAATGTAAAGGTGGGAATGTATGCCAAGGAAAAATATGGAGAATGGCAACGGTGCAGACAAAAATTTCTTTGATAGAGGTATTAAAAACCTCATATTGTAGGCCAGACGCAAAGATGCAGAACTTAAAAGAGAAAAATGAAATAACAGCAAGTAAAATCAAGCAGTAATCTCTCTATTTCTTTATAATAAATGTAGGACGGTTGAAACGAGGTGAACATACGAATGTACGAGTGGCAGAAGCAAATTCAAATAATCGTTGATGAAATTGACAAATGTATTAAAAATTATAATGATGAAGCCTTGACACTACGATTTCTTTCTCGCAGGCTGGGTTATTCCGAATTTTATACAACGAGAAAATTCAAAGAAATATCGGGTATGCAATTTAGGGATTATCTGCGGCATAGAAAATTAGCCTTTGCACTAAAAGAGGTTCGAGATAGTGAAAAAAGAATTTTGGATATTGCCTTTGATTATGGTTTTTCATCACATGAAGCTTTTACCAGAGCTTTCAAGGGAACATATGGTGTAACTCCAAGTGAATACCGAAAAAAGCCTAATCCTGTCGTTCTTCGTACAAAAATAAACCCTTTCGACCGCTACTTTTTAGGATTGGGAGAGATTGGTATGATGAAATCTACAGATGATGTTAAAATTTATTTTGTAACCATTCCCGCACACAAATTTTTGCACATTAAAAACTATGAGAGTAATGGGTATTGGGATTTTTGGCAAAAGCAAAGTCTTATTCCGGGACAGGACTGCGAAACAATTTGCGGCTTACTCGATAGTATCAAGGGCAAATTGGATGATGATGGTGGGAGCGAATCTAACAGCGGCAGCGGTCAGATTATGGCGTACATTAATGACCCGGACGGCAGACTCTGCGATTGGGGTATTCCACGTACAGAGTGTTATGGTGTACGTCTTCCTTTTGATTATAAAGGCGAAGTACCACCACAAATGCTTATGATTGATGTTCCCGAAGCCGAGTATATTGTTTTTGAACATGGGCCATTCGATTATGAGCAGGAAAATCGTAGTGTGGAGGAAAAGATTGAAAAGGCAATGGCAACTTTTGATTTTGCAGGCACTGGTTACTGCTTTGATACTTCCTCCGGTAGAATAATTTACTTTTATTTTAATCAGGAACGGTTTTTTAAGTATATCAGACCAGTGCGGAAGTAAATAAAATCGACTGCCTATCCACTATTGTTTCTAACGAGAAAACCAAACAGGAAATAACAAATTCCAATTTGTCTGATTGAACAAAACAAGCATAATATCTGGTTGAGTTAATGTGTTTTTTTCTTATATTGTGCATTGTCAATTAAATAATGAATGTAAAAAAAGTATGCTAAAATGATTTAATTAGCATACTTTTTTGTTGCAAAAACCGCTGTAGTTTTTTTGAGTTGTACCTCTAAAATAAACCCGTTAAGCGAAATTTTGCTGTCTGTTTTTTATAAAATAATTTTATAACCATTTTAAAACATTAACCCTAAAAAGGATTAATCCTTTAAAATTATATTTCTATATATATTTTGCGAGTGAAATGTTGACGGAGAACCGTATCACAAGTAACGGAGGTTTTTAGCCTTAACCATTGATATAACCTGGTTAAGGCTATGTTTACAAGTGGGAATAATGTATCACAAGTAAGATTCTAAATATTTTTATTAGGAAAATTTAATTAACCAATAGTTAATTTTTATGAACAAAAGATGAAAATGCTTCAATTGTTTAAATTATATAGCTTTGATATAATTTAATTAGCGAAGGCCTAAGTTAATTAAATGTATAAATAAATGGAGGAGTTGATTTTATGAAAATAAGTGAGGTTATTAGAAATTATAGAAAAAAAGAAAATCTTACTCAAGAGCAAGTTGCTAACTATTTAGATATAAGTGCACCAGCAGTAAATAAGTGGGAAAACGCAATATCATATCCAGATATAACACTGCTAGCACCTCTTGCACGTATTCTAAAAATTGATGTTAATACTTTATTGGCATTTAATGAGGAATTAACAGATGCAGAAGTAAAAAATCTTACAAAAGAGGTTGGTGAAATAGCATCAAAAGAGGGATTCCAAAAGGCTTTTGAAAAGGCCAGTGATTTAATTAAACAATATCCAAGTTGTGATGAGTTGATATATTGGATATCAACAGTATTAAGAATACATTTATTGGGGCCTCAAATTGAGGAAAAAGATAAATATAAAAGAAAAATCATTGCTTGGCTTGAACTTGTAGCGGCAAGCAGTAAAGAAAAGACAGCTTCTATGGCAAAATTAGATTTATCTGCAATGTATAGGGAGAAAAAAGAGTATAAAAAAGCTCAGGAAGTATTAGATAAAATTCCAGAAGTAGAGGTGGATAAAAAAATTCAACAGGCATTATTATTTGAAAGTAGCGGGAAAATTGATGAAGCTTATGGCATTTATGAAGAAAAATTAAGGAATAATGCTCATGAAACATTTGCTGCTTTATCTTTTATAATAAATCTGTTATACAAAGAAAAGAAATTTATTGAAGCAGAAGAATACATAGAGCGTGCTAAAAAGGTTGCTGAAGTATTTGATCTTGGAGCATACTATAAATATCAATTAGATTTATCTTTAGCAAGAGAAAAACAGGATAAAGAAAAAGCTATAGAAATGATTATAAATATGGTGAATGAAGCAAGTAGCATGAATGATTCCCTAAAGTCAAAACTATATAAGCATATGAAATTTAATGTGACCAACAGTTGGGAAAAAGATAAATATGAAAGATTAGTAAAAGGGGCAATTAAAAAAGACAAAACACTTGATTTTGTCAAAAATGATTCTAGGATAAAATTTCTGTTGGAATAGCACTAAAGTTGGTAAAAAGAGTTGAGTGTATCCTTTTTCAATGAAAAAAACTATATCACTTGAACATGATTGATGACGGATATTTTTTGATATTTTATCTATAAGTAACACTATAAATGTTAATAGTGCTAATAAAAAAATCCACCAATAAATAGTAACATTAAAACGTCATCACTCATTAAGTATAACCTCCATTCATAAAAGAGGTAAGTGATACCAGTAGCCCATGATTAACTATTAAATTGTACTTTAGAATTATACTATAATTATGTAGAATGTATACATAAGAATAAAATGGAAAAACCTCACTTGAAGTAGTTACGGAGAACCGTACCATAAGTAAATGAGGTTTTTGCTAAAATCGGACGTAGTGAAGGAAGCAATAGTGCTCCTTCACTTATTTTATTTACTTGCAATTATTTCAAAGTTATTCTATTCATGGTATTAAATTACAAATGTGTATGCTAATAAGTTGTAATTAAACTTATTATAAGGAATTAAGGATATGTAAAATAAGAAAATAATTTAATAAATTTATGTATTTCATTCTATCTTTTATAAACTTAAGATTTCGTAAGGTTTTTTTATAATTATTGTAAAGTCTATCTTCTATAATGAAATTATGATGTTAGGAAGGAAGTGGAAGATATGAGAAAAGCATGTAAAAAAATATTATGGCTTAGTATAATAATAATTTGCGGATTTTGGTATATGACAGAAAATTCAGCCTTAGAATTGGGAAATACAAATATTAAAGGAATAGATATTAGTTTAAATGACGAAGATAAGTTAGTACAAGAAATTGGTAGTAATGGGGAGAAAAAATTACTATTAGTAAATGGAAAGTATGGCTTAGATAAAAATTATATACCAGAAGGGTTATGTATACCCAATATACCATTTTCAGATATATCAGATGATGAAGAAAAACATGTAGCAGGAGTTATTGTAAAGCCATTAGAAGAATTGATAAATGCAGCTAAAGATGATGGTATAATATTACTTGGAAATTCAGCCTATAGATCATATAAATCGCAGGAAAAACTTTATATTAGTAGAGTGATATCAGAAGGCAGGAAACTTGCAGATGCATATGTGGCTAAACCAGGATCAAGTGAGCATCAAACAGGGCTATGCATTGACATTACAAATGAAAATGGCTATTTTGTAAAAGGAACCGAAGAGGCAGATTGGCTTGCAGAGAATTGCTATAAATTTGGTTTTATTGTAAGATATCCTTATGGGAGGAAAAATATAACAGGAATTGAATATGAACCTTGGCATATTAGATATGTAGGAAAGGAAGCTGCTAAGTATATTTATGATAATGAAATTACATTAGAGGAGTACTTAGAACGGCAATTATAAAAATGGAGGAGTAAATGAATATTGATATTCTTGTGGTAGACGATGAAAAAGAAATAAGAAATTTGCTAGAAATAAATCTTAGAAATGAAGGATACAGTGTATTTAAAGCAAGCTGTGGAGAGGAAGCCTTAGATATATTAGAGAAGGAAGAAATTCATTTGATAGTTTTAGATATAATGATGCCAGGTATTGATGGGCTGGAGGTTTGCAGAAGGGTAAGGGAAAAGTATACCATACCAATTCTTATGCTAAGCGCAAAAGCAGAGAATATGGACAAAATTCAAGGTATTCTGACTGGTGCAGATGACTATGTATGCAAGCCTTTTAATCAATTGGAACTTATAGTTAGAGTAAAGGCATTACTGAGAAGGGTATATTTTTTAAATATTAAAATGCAAGTTTCAGAGGACTTAATAAGAATTGAATCTATGGTTATATATAAGAGTAAACATAAGGTAACTGTAGATGATAAAGAAGTAGATTTAACGGCTAGGGAGTTTGAAATATTATATCTGTTAGCTACAAATAGAGGAAGAGTTTTTAGTGCAGAGAAAATTTTTGAAAAGGTATGGAAGGAAAAATATTATCAATCTAATAATACTGTTATGGTGCATATGAGCAGACTAAGGGATAAGATAGAACATCATATGGAAGGAAATAAGGTAATTCACACTGTATGGGGAGTTGGATATAAAATTGAAAAATAAAAGATTCTATAAATATTGGTTATCATCATTAGCTGAGGTAGCAGCTGCTGGATTATTAACTTATATAACTTTGGTTACTTGTAATAAAATATTGATTTATTTATATAGAAACACTAAAATTCAATTTATTAATTATATTTTTAAATTTTGGAGAATTATTGAATATAAAATGGTCGGAGATGCAGCCTATATAATTATTGAAGTATTATTATTTGTGGGGTTATATTTGCTCATAACCTATAGAAAAGCTAAAAGTTTGGCAGCTATTATAGATCAAACTGAAATAATAGGTAATGGTGACTTGGACAGACTAATAGAAGTTAATGCAAAAAGAGATATTAAAAATTTAGCGGAAAATATCAACAATATCTCAATGCAGCTGAAAGAGATAACAGTAGAAGAAAGAAAAGCGCAACAAACTAAGAATGATTTGATAACTAATGTTTCTCATGACTTAAGAACTCCATTAACTTCTATAATGGGCTATTTGGAAATTATTGATACTGATAAGTATAAAGATGAAGTAAGACTGAGATATTACGCTAATATAGCATTTGAAAAAGCAAAAGCATTGAATTTACTTATTAATGACTTGTTTGAGCTTACTAAAATACAAAATAACACTATTAATTTAGATAAAAACGATATTAATTTAGTAGAATTGCTAGGTCAGGTGGTTGCATATTTTGAATATCAATTTAAAAATGCAAACATGCAATCAAGAATCAACTTTTCTGAGGATAAGCTAATAGTAAATGCAGATGCAGGGAAGCTGGTTAGAGCATTTGAAAATTTGCTGTCCAATGCAATTAAGTATGGCCGAGATGGTTTTTTTATTGATGTAATGACAAAAATTGAAGAGGATATGGCAGTAGTTCAAGTTGTAAATTATGGTCAGTCAATCTCATCAATAGAATTGCCATATATATTTGATAGATTTTATAGAGTAGAAAAATCAAGAAATAGTGATATAGGTGGGTCTGGATTAGGACTAGCTATTACAAAAAATATTATAGAATTACATCAAGGAACGATAGTAGCATATAGTGATGAGAAGAAAACTATCTTTGAAGTAAGATTACCAGCTAAATAACTATATCGATATTAAATGGAAAAACCTCACTTGAAGTAGTTACGGAGAACCGTATCACAAGTAAGTGATACGGTTTTATAATATTAATTATCATAAATAATTATGGAATTGTGATGAAATTAGAATATATATAATTGGACAAGCAGCTAAGTTTTAGGTGTATCTAGAGATACAATAAAAGAAATGAAGCTTCAAGAAGCAAAAGGTGAAATAAAAATATTTGCTTCTAAGGATAAACTAGTTATAAATTATGAAAATTAAATGTAATTATTTATATAAATATAGTAGCCTTAACCATTGTAATTACTTGGTTAGGGCTGTTTTTATGAATATATTATTGAGTTCATAATAATCTCCAAGTTCATAAGAAATCATAGGATATTCATATAATAATCAATCCTTTCCATAAAAAAATCTAATCTGTGATTATGTAAAAAAATAAAATGCACATACTAAGCAGGTAGTAGTAACCAAACAAAGGAAGGAGATTACATATGAAAAAGAAATTATCTAAAGAAGCTTATGGTGGAATACATGGAAAAGACTATGTTCCATACATAACTGATAAATCAAAGAATGGAACTAACGTCGCTGTAATGATAATAGGAATAATACTAGCAGTCATATTTGCAGCATCAACGGCTTACTCAGGTATGAAATCAGGCTTGACCGTTGCAGCAGGAATACCAGGGGCCATTATAGGCTCAATGCTTATAGGAGTAGTAGCTAAAGGGAAAGGAATCCTTGGAAAAAACATAACACAAGGTATGTCAAGTGGTGGTGAATCCATAGCAAGCGGGCTTATTTTTGTATTACCAGCAATTATATTGATAGGAAGTAACTTTACTTTCTTAGAAGGGATAAGTGTTGGAATAGGAGGAGCTCTATTTGGAATAGGAGGTTTATCCTTAGTTTATAACTATTTAATAGTTGATGAACATGGAAGCCTTATGTACCCAGAGGCAATGGCAATATCAGAGACCCTTGTGGCTTCTGAGGGTGGCGGAGATGCTATAAAATACATGGGAATCGGTTTTGGAATAAGTGGTATAATAAATGTTTTAACAGCCTCATTTTTAAATTTAATTAATAATACAATTACTTATTTAGGAAGCACATTTTACAAATGGAAGTTTTCCGTTGAGGTAAATCCACTTTTATTAGGAATAGGATTTATAGTAGGACTCGAAGTATCCTTAACTATGTTTGCTGGCTCAATACTAGCAAACTTTGGTATTGCTCCATTGATAGGTTATTTCACCGAGATGGCAGCAGAAAATATACAATCCTGGAGTGATGTCACATTATTTATCAATGAAATGGACGTAAATGCCATATTAGGAAATTATGTTAAGTATATTGGGGCAGGAATGATGCTTTGTGGTGGTATAATAGGTGCTCTTAAGCTTATACCAACGATTATTGTTTCTATAAAAGAAACATTAAAAGCAAAATCAGGTAATGAGGGTGGAGAAGGAAATAGCTCAGGTGAAATGCTAATACTTTTAGCGGGTATTGTAATAGCCTTTGTAGCAGGCGTCTTTGTTTCACAAAGTATTGTAATGGGAATAGTAGCAGCCATCGTTTCATTAATATTATCTTTATTATTTGTAATAGTTTCTGGACGTTTAACTGGTACCATAGGAACTTCAAATCTTCCTGTATCAGGAATGACAATAGCTTCATTAGTTATATTAACATTAGTATTTGTAATAATGGGATGGAAAGGCTTAGCAGATAATAAATCATTACTTTTATTTGCGTCATTTATGGTTACTGCTATATCAGTAGCAGGTGGATATAGCCAGTCTCAAAAAGTAACCTACGTAATTGGTGGAAGCAAAAAGGAAATGCAAAATTATTTTGTAATATCCAGCATAGTAGGGGTTATTGTTACTATAGGAACAATAATTGTACTTTCTAGCCAATTAGCAATTACAGGAGCAGATGCACCATTTGCATTGCCACAAGCCAATTTAATGGCTACATTAACTTCAGGTATAATGTCAGGTAATCTGCCTTGGCCAATGATTCTAGTAGGTATTGTTATGGCATTGTTCTTATTCCTATTAGATTTGCCAATAATGACTATTGCTATAGGATTTTACTTACCTATATCAACAACTTCTATAATATTAGTTGGAGCATTAATTCGTGTATTCATTGAAAAAATGAGTAAAAGTAATGAAGAAAGAGAAGTTAAGGTTTCAAATGGAATAAGTTTATCATCAGGCCTTGTTGCAGGGGGATCTATAATAGGATTAATAGGAATTATATTACAAGTAACAGGAGTAATAACACCTGCTACTCCAGCGGGTTTTGCGGCAGGAAATTTGATGGCAATATTACTATTAATTATTTTAGTTATAGCCACAGCAATACCAATTATGCAATCTAAGGTGAAGAACGATGAATGATGATGAGATCTTAAATATAAGGTTCCGAATTTGTGATAATGTTGAATATAAAGTGGATGAAGATAGAAGAGTTACTGTATTTGAAAAGCAGGACCATAGGATTCAAAGGTTTTTTAGAAGATTAAAGTTTAAAATTCCTATGTATAAAGAGATTACCTTAGATGAGTACAGTAGTGAAGTATTTATGCAAATTGATGGAAGCAAAACTGTTAAAGAAATAGGAGAAAACTTAGAAGTTAAATTTGGTGAAAAAGTACAGCCACTTTATGAAAGATTATTAGTTTTTTTAAATCATATATATGTGAATTACGATTATATTAAAAGAATAGAATAAGTAATTTATTGAGAGATACCTGACCCGCAGAATCACCGGGATAGCTTTAGTCCCGATATATAACTGTAGCGATGATTCCTCGGGTCAGGTGGTAAAGTTTTATTGAGAATAAGAGCCAATACCTTTAAAATTAAGGGTATTGGCTTTAGTGTTTTTATAATTTAAATTCTTGCATTAATCCAATTAAGAACATCTTCAATTACTTCATCCTTTTCAGGTTCATTGAAGATTTCATGGAATAGCACGTCATAAATTTTAAGTTCTTTATCAGCAGAAGTAATTAAGTCATAGAATTCAGTAGAGTCTTCACAGGATACTATTCTGTCATCCCTACCGTGAAGTATAAGGACTGGATATTTGAAGTTTTTAGTGTTTTCATTTAACCAATTAAGACCTTTTACAATAGTGTAGAATAATCCAACAGAGATTTCTTTTAGAACTAGAGGATCATCAGCATAGGCTTTAACTATATCAGAATCACGGCTGACTACATGACCAAGGCCGTTTGGAAGATACATAATTGGATTAAAATCTGTAGGAATACTGGTAGTTAAACCGCCTTTATCACGAGTTAAACCACCAGACATTATAATTCCATCAACTTTATCAGGATATTTTACACCGTAGCAAGCAACTGCATATCCACCCATACTGTGTCCAAGAACAAAGACCTTATGCTCAGGATTTTCACTCTTTGCTAGTTCAACGATTAAGTTAACATCATCAATTATTTCGTTATAATCTTCATAAAAAGCCCTAGCTCCAGCAGAGTGACCGTGGCCCCTGTGGTCAAACCTATAAACAGTGAAACCATTATTATTAAACTTATCAGTAAGATAGTTATATCTACCTAAATGTTCTCCCAGACCATGAACAAATACAACTATTGCCTTTGGATTTTCTACAGGATTTTTTACCATAAATAATTCTGTTCCATCATAGGATTTAATTTTACATTCTAACATAATTGTTACCCCCTTAAGTTAAGAAATTATAAGTATAACTATAATATCTATATTGGAAATTAATTACAATAATATCGATATTTATTATTATACAACAGAATTATGGAAAATTATAGAAAAATATTTTTGGGGTACTACAAATTCTGGCCAATATATTTTAATAAATAAAAAAGACAGTATTGCGAAAGTCCTATGATACTGAGAGGGACAAAAAATGTCAATGTTAATATGTTGATGATTACATAATGAACTAAATCATTACATGGGATTAAATGGAATGAAATCTATAAAAAGTTTTTAGAGAGGCGAAATATATATTTGAAAATTATCATTAGGAAGAGTATAATTATATTTATCGATTTAAATAAGTTTGTGACGATAAAGTATTAAGGTGAAGAAGGAATTATTTCAAATCTATAGTTAATATAGAGCTTTTTTTATGCAGAAATTTATTAGAGAAAGTTTCTAGAAAGCAAAAAAGTAAATAAACATATTCAATTTTAAATTTCAAAAGGGGGTAGCTACATGGCGGTACAAAATGAACTAGGGGAAGAGAAAATCTCCAAATTACTACTTAAGTTCTCTATACCAGCAATAGTTGGTATGCTTGTTAATGCACTTTATAACATCATTGATAGGATGTTTATAGGACATATTCCAGAGGTAGGTAACTTAGCTATAACGGGAATAGGAGTTACAATGCCAATCTCTACTATAATTTTAGGCTTTGGTATGCTTGTTGGAATAGGTACAGCGGCAACTATATCTATACGACTCGGACAAAATAAAAAGGATGAGGCTGAAAAGATTTTAGGAAATGCCTTTACTCTTATTATAATAATAAGTTTAGTTATAACAGTTATAGGATTAATTTGGGGTGAAAATATTTTAAGTTTGTTTGGAGCTAGTGATGCAACTTTAAAATATGCTCAGGAATATATGCAGATAATCTTCATTGGTACTATATTTAATATGATGAGCTTTGGATTAAACCATACTATAAGAGCAAGTGGTAGTCCTAATATAGCAATGGCCTCAATGCTTATCGGAGCTATTACAAATATCGTTCTTGATCCAATCTTTATCTTTGGATTAGGTCTTGGCGTTAAGGGTGGAGCTATTGCTACGGTAATTGCTCAAATTGCTTCAGCTACATGGGGTATTAGTTTCTTCTTAAGAGGAAATGCCAATTTAAGAGTTAAGGTTAAAAACTTTAAACTTGAAAAAAGCGTGATACTATCAATTTTTGCTATAGGTATGTCACCATTCGCCATGCAGATTGCAGCCAGTGTAGTTCAAGTAATTTCAAACAATTCATTAAAGGCTTATGGTGGAGATTTAGCCATTGGAGCTATGACCATAGTAAACAGTGTAACTATGATTTTCTTTATGCCTATTTTTGGATTAAACCAAGGGGTACAGCCTATTATAGGTTACAATTATGGAGCAAAGAAGTTTGATAGAGTAAAAGAGGCTATTAAGTGGCCACAGATATTTGCAACAATAATTGCATCAGTAGGATTCTTACTTGTTGTATTTGTTCCAGAGTTTTTAGTAAAGGCATTTAACAATGACCCAGACCTTCTAGGAATTACTGAACACGGAATGAAGATTTTCTTATTTATGATTCCTTTAGTAGGATCACAGATTATTAGAACAAACTACTTCTCTTGTATAGGTAAGGCAAAAACATCTATGTTCCTAAGCTTATTAAGACAAGTAATACTTTTAATTCCATGTATTCTAATTCTTCCAAGATTACCACTTCCATCAGGTGGAACCCTTGGACTAACAGGAGTTTGGCTTGCAGGACCTACTAGTGACTTCCTTTCAGTTATTATTACTCACTTCATATTTAAAGCTGAAATGAAGAAGCTTGGTGAGAAAAGTGAAGAAGTAGAAGAATTAAATGATGCGTGGGTTGCTAATGAATAAATAACGAAAACCTCGGTAAAGCTTATGGCTGTTACCGAGGTTTATTTATTTAACATAGTTTTCAACATACTCTAGAAATTCCTTTGTTTTTGACCAGTATTTTATGCCCCAGTTTTCAAAGTTCCACTGCTCCATGTATTCATTACATTCGTAGTCTATATAGTATAGTAGGTTATTTTGTACTATGAAATTTGTTGGGAAGTAATCAATATTAGTTCTAGCTTTGTACAATCGTTTACACATATATTGAAGTTGAAGAAGATAATCCTCCTTCATTTCATCATTTATAATTAAATTTAGTATGGTATCACCATTAATAAATTCCTTTAGGATGCGTTCATTTTTAATATCAACCTCCAGCATTTCGGGAATTCGTATACCTATGCTTTTTAATCTTTCGTAATCCTTCAATTCAGTTTCAAGTTTATTTCCAAATACATAATAATCACAGAACTCATGATGAATTTGTTTTAATACGAAATTAGTTTTTCCATCAGTTACTAAATAGGAATAACCATTTTTACCTTTACCAAGTAGCTTTATAATTTCAAATTCCTTATCATTTACTATCATTTTGTTCATTAAACTACACATCCTTATTCGGGAATTATGGAAAGAACTTCTGTAATGTATAAATAATTTTATAATCTAAGTTCAGAATTTTAATCACACAACTCATTTAGTTTATCAGCTACAGCATTTACGACAGCGTCCGTTTTTTGTTCGCCACCATATGAAACATGAATAATCCAGCCGTTTTTAGCGGCAAAGACTTGTTTAGTATTAAAGGAATTCCGAGTTACTAAAATATCAAATTCATCATTTGATATGGGCTCATATAAAGCAGGTTTTATATCTAGGGACTTATCATATTCTGCCACTAAGGAGTTGATTATAGTTTCTTCCAAGGCCGGAAGGATTAGTTTATAGGTTTTAGTTTCTATATAGGTATTAGAATAGGGATTCGGGTCCCCTTTAGTGTTTAAATATTCCCTTGATGAATATTGTAAAGGAGAAAGAATACTCCAACTACGTGTATACTCACAGGAATAAAGCAAGCTTTTATCGAATACAGAACCATCACTTTTTTCTATACTTTCTAATCGCACTAAAGGCAAATCCATATTATCTGATGATAAAGGCTTACTGCTAGAGTAAAGTAGTGCGAATGAGGAAATAAGAATTACAGCGATGATAAAGTTTTTAATTATCCAAAGACTTATAGATATCCAATAGGTGTTTCGCCAAGGTGCACTGTGGTCTATAGGGATACCCATTGAGAGAGATTTGATTAAACGTCTCTGAAAGTATGCACTTCGAAGTAAACTTATAATGCTGTATAAAATTAAAATACTAGATACCAAATCCATACCGTTTCCATTTAAAACTTTTACTACAAGGGTTTCATTTAAAAAATAGGGAAATAGTTTAAACATAGCAACTAAGCCAATGATAATTACTAAAAGACTTAGAAGTGTTTTTTTATAGATTCCCTTTAAGGATTCAGCCAGCTTCTCAGGATATGGATTCACTTCAGAAACTATAATTTCATAAGGACAACAGAATACATGGAATTTATCGATATTAGTTACATATTTCCAGATGGAACTATCATATTTTTGGTGTTGACTTACAGTAAGGTCATTCTTATCTAAGGCAATTTCAATTCTGTAGGAATCATGTCGAGGCTCACCTTTTTCAAAGTCACCAAAACTTTTTCCAAGGGTTTGAAGGTGATAGCCTTGAGTAGACATATCAGAAAGCCAACTTTCAATTTTCCCTATGTTCCAATAGTTACTTGGCCTAAGCTTATTCATGAAAATAACCCCTTTCATTTAGAGTTCAGACCTCTAATACATTAAATTTTTTCTTTAATTATTTATTAAGTGCAGTTAGCTTATCACCTATAACTTTTAAAATAAATATTATGGATGAAATTCCTTGGTGGGATTTCAAAAATTGAATTTTTTTCTAAATCATTTTATCGAGCACACAAGTATAACTATATTATAACTTATTATACTTATTATGGATATATACTTAACTGCTTTTAGTGTAATGACTTGGCTGTTTAAAAGAAATAAATAAGGGGTAATTAATGATTAATATGAAAGAGGAGCAAAGGTTAGTGGTTTAGATATTCCAGTTCAAATAATAAATAAGATAGAAGAAGCAACATGGAAAGATGGTATTCCAGTTTTAGATCAAAAGGGCTTAAATCCTATCAATTATCTTCAGCTCAGACTTAGCCATTAAGTTTTCTTTTAAGATCATAGATAACTTATCATAATCTTTTTTTCTGAAATGAAATGACTGCTGCATAAAGCCTCCTGATAATGTAACTTTAATATGATTTGATGTTAATACTGTAACTTTATTAATTTCACTCCATTTTATAAGCTCTTGACCACGAGACATGGATAGAAATCCTCTTGAAGAAATTCCTTGTTTCATCCACATACTAATTAAAGTAAGTATACCTAAAAATCCTACTATATAGTGAAGGGTAGTCTTAGCATAAAAATACATAATGATTATTAGGACAAAGATAAAGATTATAATAGCAATGATTTCTAAAGAGCCTTTTCTTGTTGGGATTATTAATTCTTTTATATATTTTAATTGCTTTGATATGATAGCGATTAAAAATAGTGTGATTATAACATTTGTAACTTTCACGGAAAATCCTCCTAGGTATAAATAATAATCAATATTATAACATAATTTACTAATGGATTTTTGTTATAGCGATTTAATGATAAAAGCTATTTTCTAGCTCTATTATTTGGCCGTACATAGGGTCGATTGCAAAATATCGTATATTATTATCTATCTCTATTTCATAATAATAAAATCTATCTACCATAAATAACTCTTTAGGAAAACCTTGATTATAGTCATCAAGGGGAAGATAGACAGGAATAGCTTCATCAACTATAAACCTAATACTATTAGGCTGATTTAGGTGGTTTTCTAAAATGTCTTTCCCTTGGTTGTAGGTATATTGTGGTAATGCTGCATTTATAGAAATAGGAATTAGAATGCTAATTATTATTATAATCCACGGTGCATATTTAAGTTTTCTAGTTTTTTTAGCATTAGGATTATTTTTAGTTAAATTAAAGTACCATAAAGGCTGTAATATTATAAGGGTTGTAAAGAAGCTATAACTTAAAACTCCTCTATATTTGGGGAAAACTGAGAATATAATTAAAAGTTCTAAAATTGATAATATAATACTGCCTATTCTTATTGGAATTTTAGCTTTAGGATTTTTAAATATATTCATAAATACCTCCTTATATTTTACAATTATACATTATTATAACACAATATGTAAAAATACTTCAACTTAATGAAAAACAGCAATTATTGGAAATATATCGACCATAAACACCATGAAACAAAATGAAACAGAAAAATTTTAACGTCATTGAAACAAAATGAAACCCTTATTGTTACAACAGTTAAGATTAACATTATTTAGGTGGAATGTGGCTGAAAACCACAATAAATTATGGAACTCCTCGAAATGTAGTTAACAAATAAAAAGAAATAATTATGATGATATAAAAATTGAATTAATACACGTATTTGGAACTCCAGAAGTGTTATCTTCTTCACTGGAGAGGTAGTGTGCCGCTAGAGGAAACTGTAGAAGAGATGGAGAGGCTAGTCCGTAAGGGGAAAATTAAAACTTGGGGAGTTTCAAATCTAGATATTCATGATATGGAAGAACTTTTTGAAATAGATAAAGGAAATCACTGCATAGTGAATCAAGTTTTATATCACCTAGGCTCAAGAGGAGTAGAGTTCAGCTTACTACCTTGGCTTGAGGAGAGAAATGTTCCACTAATGGCTTATTGTCAAATGGCTCAGGGTGGAAGTCTGCGCAGAAATATATTTGAAAATGAAGTAGTTCAAAAGATTTGCAGAGAAAGAGGAATTACTCCAGCTCAGCTTATGCTTAACTTCATTCTTCAAAATGATAATGTATTTGCTATTCCAAAGGCTTCAACTATTAGTCATGTGAAGAGAATTCAAAGGCACTGGATTTTTGTTTAACTACAGAAGAGATTAAAATGTTAAGTGAGGTTTATTCAGCACCAACTAGGAAGACTTATTTGGATATTGTTTAGGTAATTTAGAATTTAGAATGATGGAGGAAACTCTTTTGAGGGAGTTTTTGAAGTTGCTTGTGAGAATTCATTGTTGATTTATTATTAGGAAAATTAAGTGGATAGATTTTTAGGAAAGGGAAGAAGCTCTTGAAGGAGTTTCTTCCCTTTTAATAATTAATAATTAATTACTATCATATATTTTATAGATATCGTAGTGTATTTAATGGTGAACATAAACAGGATAGGAAAGTTAATTTGAAGGAATAATGAATGAGAATAATTATAGTGTATATTATTAATTATGATATTGGGCTATAATAGAGGTATACAAAGATACCATATTGATGTAAAGTGGAGGAATTAAATTTGTTTGAGAAGATTGAGGAAGATAAGAGAATATTGGATTCTAAGAGACCATTAAATAATCAACAGATAAAAAATTTAAAGAAGTACTTTGATGTTGAACTAACCTATAATTCCAATGCTATTGAAGGTAATACTTTAACAATGACTGAGACTAAGGTTATCCTTGAGGATGGGCTTACTATTGGAAAAGGGAAGAGTCTAAAGGAACATTTAGAGGTTATAAATCATAAGGAAGCCATTGACTATATAGATGACATTGTAAGCAAGGGTATGGATATATCAGAGCGGGTAATTAGGGACCTTCATTATATTATACTTAAGAGTATCGATAATAATCATGCTGGAGATTACAGAACATCTAATGTTTTGATAAGTGGTAGCAAGCATAGACCACCTGAAAGTTTTTTAGTACAAGAACAAATGAAAACTTTAATAGATTGGTATAATGAAAACAAAGAAAAAGTACACCCTATAGGGCTTGCTGCAGAATTTCACTTTAGATTTGTATTTATACATCCATTCATAGATGGTAATGGTAGAAGTGCAAGACTTTTGATGAATTTAATCTTAATGAGAAATGGATATCCTATAACAGTTATTAATACTGAGGATAGAGATGAATATATGAGGGCTTTAGAAAAAGCATCTACAGAAGGACAAGTAGATGACTTCATAAAACTAGTAGCAGATGCAGTGGAGAGAAGCCTTGGAACATACTTGTACATTATTGGTTAAGTTAGGATTCATTGTTGATTTGTTATTTGTTTTAGGAAAATTAAGTGGATAAATTTTAGGAAAAGGAAGAAGCTCTTGAAGGAGTTTCTTCCCTTTTAATAATTCAATTATTCTTCATCTAAATCATCATCATTATCATCGCTAGGGTCATATTCTAAGATATCACCTGGCTGACAGTTAAGTGCTTTACATATAGCATTTAAAGTTGAAAATCTAATGGCTTTAACCTTACCTGTTTTAAGATTTGATAAATTTACTATGGATACTCCAACTTTATCGGCAAGTTCTGATAACTGCATTTTTCTGTCAGCTAATATTCTGTCCAGCCTTGTTATTATTGCCATATAACTCACCTCTTTCTATAAAGTTGTATCATATTCTTCTTGAAGATAGTTTCCATACTTAAATATTGCTGCAAGTAATAAGATGAATACTCCAATTACTATAGAGGAAATATCTAAAGGCGATAAATTTATTTTTACTTCGCCTATTTGTGTAGCCTGCATTAGTACTTCTTCAATTTCGAACATTCTAATCCACATATATTCAGTTAGGAATTCGATTAAGTTATATAAAAATCCACCTACAATTATGCCATAACCAAGTTTGCTGATATGATTAATAGAATTATTACTAAAAGGTGTTCCGTTAATTACATTTTTCAGTATACCTCTTAGCTGGACTATTATAAAAATGGTAACAGCAAAAGAAATAAGAGCGGGGAATAAAGTCAGATTGGCAGTTTTAACTATATTTTCTGCATTTAATGTTAGTAGATTAACATCCAAGTTTAAGTGTACAAAGGAGATAATATATCCCGAATGGCCATTACTACTTGTAGATATATCATTCATGATGAAGTTAATCATAAGCGCAATAAAAATTAAGAATGGAATTGCAATTACAGAGCCTCAGTAGCCTATCTTTAGTATTACATCTAGAACCTTAGCGATTTTCTTGAATTTATTAAATTCCTTAATCCTATTCATAAACTTTACACCTATACCTTTCAAAATTAATTCAATGATAATTATGCGAGCTATACAATTATTATCAACCTTATGTTTACAGTATATGTATATATTTACAAATGTCAATAAACATTTAATGATAAGCGTTAAAAATTTTATAGATATCATTATGTAATTAATGTTCATCATGAATATAATAGGCAATTAAAATGATGTTTTCCTTTCAGTGTGGGAGAATTCTAATAAATTTATCGGAGATGAAACTGATTTTAGAAAGTGGATATGTGCCATAACTAAGTTTAAGGCTATTGATTATTATAGAAAGGCTGCTAGAAATATGGATGTGGCAGTGGAACGAGTTGATGATGGATTTGTGAATTCTTCAAGAAAAATCAGTAGAGGGAATAAGTCGCTGGCAGGGGATACAGGAGATGGCTTTGTAAATTCTGCGGAAGATGAGGTCATCATTAAAGAGGATAAGAATGAATTAATAAAATTTATCAACCAGCTGGAGCCAATGGATAGAGACATATTTATTATGAAATTTTTCTTTGGGGGAATTTTAATTTTAAAGATTTAAATAAATCAGGAATGACTTCTGATTCGAATTTTATTAAGGTAGATGATAAGACTTATATAGAACAAGAAAACATAACTATTTTTGACTTGGCAGATGCTCCACTAGATAAGATAAGTTTAACTTTGGATATAGATGAAATTACGCAACCAATAGATAATAAGGTGTTAGTTAAAGGAAATTGGGACTTTAGTTTAAATCTTAATGCTGTAGAAGGTGAAATGCTGGCCGTTGATGGAGCTTCTTTGAAAGATGGAATCACAGCCAAGGTGAAGGGATTAACTATAAATCCAATGTCTATGTTTATAACTTATTCCCATGAACTTAGTGAAGAAGTTTTAGCTAAATGGGATGAGGTATACTTAGAATTAGAAGTAAGAGATGACTTAGGAAATGTTTACGAAGTAAATGACCATGGCTCAAGCGGTGACAGGCTAACTTACAATTATAGTGCTACTACAGAAAAGTTAAAAGAGGGGCAACTCAGCTAATAATAACTACTAAAGCATCGCTAGAAGATTTAGGAGAACCTACAACTCAGGCACTTGAATACAAGAATGGCATCACAGGTGAAACAACAGTTCAGAATACAGAAAAGTGGGACTGTGTTGAAGTGAAGGAAATAAAATTTGATGAAATTGTTGTAGATATAGTATCCTTGCTGTTATAGTGTGGATGGTCATACTATATATTTTTCCTTCCAAGAACCTAATTGCGAAGCTGCCTAGTGATACCTTAGAGGTAATAGGGACAGAAATCTTTGATATTGAATCTATTGAAGACTTAGAGAAATATTTATAGGTTTTAGAAGTAATAAAACTCGGTAAAGCTAAATAATGTTACCGAGTTTTTGTATTTCATTAAAGGAAGAAATAGTTCTGTATAATAAAATCTAACAATTATTACTCAAGGTGCTTTAAATGTTCTAATACTTCCTCAAGGCCTTTATCAAATTTTACATCCCCAGAGTAATGAAGGGAGATGATGCCTCGTCCACGAGAAGCTATGATATAGAAGCCATCATCAGCTTCATTTATATAAAGCTGGTCAAAGTCATCATTTTCAATTTTGGTATATGAGTTGTAGCGGCTTTGATTCATCAAAATATCTTCAAAGAGGTTATCTATAATGCGAAAACCTGAAGAAGTTTCATTTATATACAATAAGTCAAAGTCTTCATTTTCTACATTATTTATATCTCTTTAAATCTTATGGTTTAGTAGCTATATTTATAATAGATATTATTCTATAAGGGATAACTTTTGTGAGATTATTTCTAGAGTTGTATTAATGTCAGTTTCACCCGAATAGCTAAGATGGATTATGCCTCGTCCACGACTGGCTAAAATATCATAGGCATATAAATCTTCACTTATATATAAAATATCGAAGTTGTCATGGTCTACTTTTTTATAGTCAGCAAATCTATCCTCATCATTGGATTTAAGTAGGTCAAAGTATAAATTATCGGGGATGTACTTAAAGCGAACTTTATAGATATGAGTGAATAGTGAAGAAGAATAGATACCATCTTTAGTATAATTAAGTTTATTTGGGACTTTGATGTGTTCTTCTGTGGTGTATTTTATAGGTGCAAAGAAATTACCCTCTGAGATATACCAATTAGAAGACTCTATGGTATTAAAAGGCGCATAGGTTCTAACTATATTATTAGTATCCTCAATTTCACTAAGAAGGATTATTGGCATTTTTCCAGCTTCAAGAGGCAAGGGTTCCCTAGGATTTCCTCTAAAGCTTGCAGGAATAAGAATAACAAGCAGGGCAATATATATAATAAACATAACTCTAGTAAAGAAAAGAGTTTTTTTCCAAGGAGCTCTATGATTTAAAGGGTTTCCTTCTGTAAGATTCCGTTTCAGCTTTCTGATGGAAAGAGTGCTTTTGATTGACTCAAAAGAAGTATAAATCCAAAACCAGATGAGAAACGGATTAATCAATGATGGATTGTTGATTAAGGTAAGATAAGGCGTATTATTACGATTTATTATGCTATACCAAAATCCAAGCAATAGCAGGGAGTTAATTATTACAAAGATAGTATTTCTACGTAAACTTTTATCTAAGTACTTTAAACTATAGCTTTGTTCTACTGGGTCGGTATGTAGCTCAGGAGCATTCAATTCCTCAGGTGAAGAAAACACATGGAAGTTAATGTGACCGTCAGGATATTTCCAACTGTCTACATAGGTCCAGCCAAACTCCTCATACATGGATTTTTGAGAGTCATCTATGATTTTATAGTGTTCCTTTTGATATTCATCAGCGAAATGAGGCTTAGGTAACACCTCAATTCTATATTTCACCTTCTTAGGTTCAGCTTTTTTGAACTTTGCAAAGCGTATTCCAACAGATTGAAGGCGAAGTCCTTTTTCTGCCATATCAGTAAACCAGCTTTCATGCTCGCCAATTCTCCATGAGTTGCCAGGCTTTAATTTATAAACAGATTTGAACATATTACACACCTCCTTTTAATATTTCTCCATCTTCAATGAGAGACATAAGACGTTGATATTCCTGAATAAGCGCTTCCTTACCAGCTTTAGTAATCCTATAGGTTTTTCTTCGTCCATCATCAGACTCCATAACTATAAGACTATCGTTTTGCATACGAGCTAAAACACCGTAAAGGGTTCCTGGTCCCATTTTAATTCTTCCTTTGGATACTTTCTCGATAGTTTGCATAAGTCCATATCCATGACTTGGGTGCATAAGGGCAAGAAGCACATAATACATGGCTTCCGTCATTGGACCACCGTTATAAGGCATGGCTACACCTCCGTTAATTAATTTATAAGTTAAATTATAGGCTAAAAGTAAAATTTCAAAATTTATATTTTACAAGTTGTTTTAATATATACTATTACGTCATGGGATACTATGTGACGCGATATATCGTATAACATAATAATATCATTATTGTAATTATATGTTAATGACAAAGAGTAACCAAAATTAAGACGGATTTCGACTTTGAATGGTGGAAAGTTTACGTGGCTGAAGGATGTCTTTAGATGGTATGATTATTATATATATGAAGGGAGAGATTTAATTTGAAGGTAATGTTAGTAAACGGAAGTCCACATTCCCAGGGATGTACTCACACAGGATTAAATGAAGTAGAAAAGATTCTTAACAAATATGGAATTGAAACAGAAATTTTTCAAGTAGGCAATCAGCCACTTTCAGGATGTATAGGATGTAGAGCCTGTGCTGAAACAGGAAGGTGCTTTAGAGAGGATAAGGTTAATGAGTTTTTAGATAAAGTTCATGACGTGGATGGATTTATATTTGGTACACCAGTACATTATGCATCAGCTTCAGGAGCCATTACTTCTTTTATGGACAGAGTTTTTTATAGTGGAAGTAAAAGTTTTAAAGGTAAACCAGCGGCAACTGTGGTGAGCTGCAGAAGAGGTGGGGCTAGTTCAACTTTTGACCAGATAAATAAGTACTATACTATTAACCAGATGCCGGTGGTATCTTCACAGTATTGGAATTCAGTCCATGGAAATACTCCTGAAGAAGTGCTACAGGATTTAGAAGGACTTCAGGTTATGAGGACTTTAGGAGAAAATATGGCATGGCTCATAAGATGCATTGAAGCAGGTAAGGCGGCAGGGATTGAGTTTCCAGTGAAAGAAGAGCAAGTGAGAACTAATTTTATAAGATAAGTGAAACTCTAAATCTGTGATTTAGTCAAGTTGAAGTTAAGTGAGAATCTAAATCTTAGATTTAGTTATTCAAACTTACTCTTTGAGCACTCATTAGAATGAATATGAGAATGAGTTTCCTTAAATATGCTACAAAGCTAAAAGCTGCCCCGGTGATTTACCGGGGCAGCTCTATTTTTATCTATAAAAACTTTCTTTATCTACTAATATCAATGCTGATTTTGGTGGAACTTCAATGTCTAGACCGCTTATAGTTCCTAGTGGTTCAAGTCCAGCTTTTTCACCGTTTATGATGACTACCCATTCTGCTTTAAGGGTGCCAGATTCAGGTGGAGTTAAGGTCACAACTTCAGCGGTGTCATTACTGTTGAAGAGAAGGGCTACAGTTTTCCATTCCTTCTCTGGAGTAAGGACATTTTCAAGGGTATAAGCAACCATGTTTATTGGAATATGAACCATAAAGTTCATTTTCAAGATTGATGTATTTGTGCTGTCTCTAAAAGGCGTGAAGTACTGTCTAACTTTAATTAGCCCTTTGTAGTATTCATTTAAATCAGCGAAGGTATGAAGGTTTTCCCAGTTAAGCTGGTTGAGGGAGGCTTTTGAGTTGTAGCTATTATGGTCTCCTAGCTTAGTTCGGGCAAATTCTTCACCGGCTTGCATAAAGGTTATGCCTTGGGAAGTTATATAAATTGCTGCTGCAAGTTTGTTTTCAGCAATTAAATTTTCATGATATTTGTCGTAGTCCTTTCCATGGTTTTGGGATAAAACTAACTTATCATAAAAGGTTAGGTTATCGTGGGCTGAAATATAGGTAACAACTTGAGCTGGCTGAGTTGACCAGCGATGATCCCAAGAGAAACCGTGATGCTCGATGGAAGCGTGACCTTGAATTCCAACTTTAACTTTATACTCCATATTTGGTTTACCTTGTATAAAACCAGTGTTGTCCCTATCACAGGTGTCAAGAATTCTTCCAGGGATTACATCTCTAAAGTTATCGTTAAAGCAGGCAACTCTAAGGTTTAGAGATTTGGCATTATCTTTATTTGCAGATTTATAAGGCCATTTTAGAGCCGAAGGACCGCCACACCAAGGTTCGCCATAGAGAAGAATATTTTCTCCACAAGGAAGTTTATCAAGTTCTTCACGAATCATATTCATGGTCTCTGTATCGTGAATACCCATGAGGTCAAATCTGAAGCCATCTATATGATATTCTGTTGCCCAATAAATTAAGGAATCAATAATATATTTTCTACACATTGGTCTTTCACTAGCAGTTTCATTACCGCAGCCAGATCCATTAGAGAAGGTTCCATCTTCATTTTCTCTGTGATAGTAGCCAGGCACCGTTAAGTTAAACCAGGATTCTGAACTTTCAGCAGTATGATTATAAACCACGTCCATAATGACACCGATATTTTCCTTGTGAAGAGCTTTAACCATTTCCTTGAATTCACGAACTCTGACTTCTCCATCATATGGATTTGAGGAATATGAACCTTCAGGCGCATTATAATTTTTAGGGTCATAGCCCCAGTTGAAAATTTCAGGGTCTGTAGAAGTTTCGTCTACAAAGCCGTGGTCAAAGGCTGGTAGAAGATGAACGTGGGTAATGCCTAAGTTACTTAAATAATCTATACCAGTTTTGATGGTTCCTTCATTATTTAAAGTTGTACCTTTCTCAGTAAAGGCTAGGTATTTCCCCCTGTTTGCAGCGCTGACACCAGAGTTTTCATTGTTGGAAAAGTCCTTTATATGGACCTCCCAGATTACTGCATCAGTTTGATTTTTACATTCTTTACGTTTATCATTTTCCCAATCCTCAGGATTTGTATCTTGCAAATCTATGACCATAGCTCTGTTTCCGTTTACACCGACAGCTTTTGCATAAAGGTCTACAACTTCATTTGTCATGCCATCTATGGTAACTAAATAGGTATAGTAGAGATTTTTGAAATCTATATAACACTCGGTAAACCAAGTTCCATTAATATCAGGTATCATGTCTATTATGCCTAGAAGTTTAGCACCAATTTCTTCATCACTACCAGTGGTGTACCATCTTAGCTGAACCCTTTCAGCAGTCGGAGACCAAAGCCTAAAGGTAGTTTTTTCAGGAGTGTAAATTGCCCCTAGAAGGCCATCATAAGTTTCGTAATTATCAAAGTTATTATTTGAAATTATCATGTATTTGTTTACCTCACTTTCAACCATAAGTGAAACTCTAAATCTTTACCCAAAGGGCACTCGTGATTTAGTCAGTGGAAGTTAAGTGAGAATCTAAATCTTCGATTTAGTTATTCAAACTTACTCTTTGAGCACTCATTGGAATGGATATGAGAAGGAGTTTCATCTGTTTTGTTAATAGAATTCAAAGTATTATTTAAGAGAAATATTTAATATATATTATACATTATATGCAGAAAAAGGAAAAGTTAACATGGAAAACCTTATGAATAGCTAAAGGTAATAATATATTGATAGTAGTGAAGAAATAGAAAGTGGTAATGATGGAACTTTCCACAGAAATTGATTCATTGCAATGAAGTAAAAGTTAAAAGGTAAAAGTTAAAAGTTAAAAGGTAAAAGTTAAAAGGTAAAAGTTAAAAGGTAAAAGTTAAAAGTTAAAAGTTGAAAAATATAAATGTGAAAAAGAGAATTAAAAAGGGGGATTTGTTTAACTTAACATTTTTATAGGAGTATAGTGTAGATAATTGATGGAATTTTCGGTATTATATATATAGATACATAAAATACTAGAAATGTGTATTTTATGTGATTACTACGTTATATATGATTGGGGTGGGAATTTTGACTAAGGATAACAAACGTGGTTGGTACACGGTATTTTTAAGCGCATTATTGGGATGTGGTCTAGCAGCTACATTTCCACAGTTTTCAATGACAATTGGTCCATTAGCAGAACAAATGAATACTACGGAGCAGATATTATTAATAAGTGATACGGTAAAATCAGTGGGGATTGTGATATCAATGCTTATCTCGGGAATTGTTTATAATAAATTGGGAGCGAAAAAAACATTTGGATTGGGGTTAACTGCTATGCTAGTGCCACAGTTTTGCATACCATTTTTAGAATCTGTAGAAGTATTAATGGTATTAAAATTTATACAAGGAATGTCTACAATAATGTTTCCTATGTTTTTAACAATAATAATGGAGTGGATTGAAGAAAGCCAAATTGGAATTTCTACAGCTGTATTTAATGGTATTTTCTATGGTGGAGGTGGAATAGGAGCTGCATTAGCAGGAGCGCTTATAACCGCTTATGATTGGAAGGTATCATATATAGGTATAGGTATAATATGTTTGATAGTTGGGATTATATGGCTACTTACAATAAAAGAGAATCATAATAAGGGTCAATGGGAATCAAATGAGAAAAATGAGTTAACTATAAAGGATATTATTACAAATCCTACAGTATGGTTATTAGTAATAGCATTCTTCTCAACAACATTTGTATTACAAGCTATAACTGTTGATATGCCGATTTTCAGTAAATATCTTGGCTTTACTGAAAGTGAAACTGGAAAAGCATTAATTGCAGGTACAATAGGAATTTTTTCAGCCAGTATGATATCAGGAAAGATATCTGATTTATTAGCGGCAAAATCAGTTTCTAGAGCAAAGGCCAGAATAAAAGTACTGCTATTTGGACCAATGTTAATAGTGCTATCAGTACTTGCATTATTTGTTCTAGATGTGACGACTCTAGGAGTATTTTTTGTATGGGTTTTACTAGTTTCTTTTGGTGCAGCATGGGGATTAGGAACTTTTTATTCTATATTACCAGAAATATTTGATGCAAAAACTCTGCCAGTTGTAACAGGCTTTGCAGGTGGCGTTGGAGATATGGGTATGCCACTGGCACCACTTGTTGTTGGTGTGTGGTTTGGATTTAAGGGACTATGGAATATTGGATGGATGTCATGTAGTGTTATAGCTATTTTAAGTGTATTAGCATGTATAGCACTGTTACGAAAGGATGTCTAGATAAAAGACACTATAAATGTAAATATGCTATTATTCTAGCAGATATAATGATAATTATTGATTGAACAGGGGGAATATGGATGAATTCAGCACTTTCTCAGATATCTGATTTTATTAGACAATTAATTGAGACAACTCAATCAATTATCAAATTTGATATTTTTGTAGTCGATGAAAACCTTTATCGTATTGTAGGTACTGGTGAGTATGAGAAATATGAGGGGCTTAAACTGCCTAAGGGGGGCACTACTAATTATGTTCTTGATAGTGGAAAACCTTTTATATTAAATAATCCTAAGGAGCATGAGATATGTAAATCATGTCCTGCAACTAAGGCATGTTTTGAAGAAAATTCAATTGTTTATCCTATAATAAAGCATGGAAAAACAATTGGAGCTATAGCTATAGGAGCTTTTGATAACAAAATGAAAGAGCGTCAGCACAAAATGGAAGAGGAACTGATATTGTTTTTAAAAAATATAGCAAGCTTCATAAGTTCCAAGCTTATTGAAAAGGAAAATTCAGAAAGAATAGAGACTATATTAAATACGGTAAATGAAGGCCTAATTGTTACAGATAATAAGGGTAAAATAATTTTATATAATGACATAATAGAAAAGATATTTTATACAGCAATTAAGCCTGGCTTATATATAGGCGATATGATTTCTATACCTAATATATCTGATATGATATGTGGTAAAAAAGTTTATGATAATATGGAATTAAACTTAGGAAATGATTTCGATCAAAAAAGATTGTATGTTACTGTTAAGCCTGTTCAATGTGGAAATAGTAATTCGGAAATTTTATTTTCTTTTAGAGACCAAAAGGAAATGGGGAGTATAGCATATAAATTACTTGGAGATAACTGCCACTTAAACTTTGACTTAGATAGTATAATTGGTTCTAGTGATAGTTTAAAAAAATCTAAAGAAAATGCAATTATTGCTGCTAAAAGCAATTTTAATGTGTTAATTCGAGGAGAAAGTGGAACTGGTAAAGAGATTTTTTCTAGAGCTATACATAATAATAGTATTAGAAATAAAAATTCCTTTATAGCTGTTAATTGCGCTGCTATACCAGAGAATTTATTAGAGAGTGAATTATTTGGATATGAAGATGGAGCATTTACTGGAGCTAAAAAAGGTGGAAAACCAGGAAAGTTTGAGCTAGCTAATAATGGGACAATATTTTTAGATGAGATTGGTGACTTGGCTCTGCATCTTCAACCTAAACTTTTGCGGGTAATTGAATATGGTGAAATGGAGAGAGTTGGAGGAATAAAACCTATAAAGCTTAATGTTAGAGTTATTGCAGCTACTAATAGAAATATTGAAAAAATGATTGAAGATGGGGAGTTTAGAGAAGATTTATATTATAGACTTAATGTAATGACATTGGATATACCGCCATTAAGAAGTCGAGTGGAGGATATAACTGTACTGGTAAAGCATTTTATTTCTATTTACAATGGAAGATATGGGAAGAGTATAAAGGATATTTCTGAAGAAGCAAAGAAAACTTTTTTAATGTATAATTGGCCTGGAAATGTTCGAGAACTTCAAAATGCCATAGAATATTCAGTAAATGTTGAAGAAAACGATATAATACAGTATGAAAGTATATCTCCTAAAATAAAAAATCAGGTTGCAAATGGTAAACAGATTTTAAAAAGTAAAAATATCAAAGAAATAGAGTTTGATACAATAAGACGATTACTTATTGAATATGGTGATGATATAGATAGTAAAAGAAGAATTGCGGAAGAAGTTGGGATAAGTGTCACTACATTATACAGAAGATTAAAGCAGCTTAAGTAAATTTATCAAAATGAAAATAGATTTTTT
>DALZNT010000018.1:0-11055 GCA_032005505.1 Clostridium sp.
ATAATTTAAATATAATTATGTGATATGGAGGAAGGCAGAGTAATAGAAACTGCCGATGAAAGTATATGAATAAGAAGATAATAAACAAGGTTGTGGCCCCAAGAATTATTGATAAACTAGAGGTTGTTGATATTTTAGATAGAAATTTAGAAGATGAGGATTTCTTTGAAAATATACTATTTGACAGTTGTGATATTTATGATCAGAAAGCTGAACATGTGGAGTTTGCTGGATGTAAATTTAAAAATGTAAATTTAAGTGGTTCAAAACTTAGACATGTGGATTTAACTGATATTCGTTTTGAGAACTGTGATTTGTCTAATGCGGATTTTAGTAATGGAATAATACATAGAGCAGAGTTTATAAACTGTAAGCTGATGGGAATAAATTTACCAGACTGTACTCTTCAAAATATAAGTTTTAGGGAGTGTAACGGTAACTATGGGAATTTTTCATTTTCATCAATGAAGAGTGTAAATATTACTGATTGTAGCTTTAATAATGGAAGTATTGAGAGTTGTAAGCTTTCAGGAGTGACCTTAGAAAATGTGACTATGAGACAATTTGATATTTCTAAGTCAGGAGTGAAGGGTATTGATTTTACAACATGTGATATAGAGGGTCTAATTGGAGAAGTAAAGGATTTGTATGGAATTATAGTAACTCCAATGCAGGCGCTATCCCTATCTAAGATTATGGGAATTATTATTAAAGATTAAATAAGGAGAATAATATGATAACAATAATATCTTCAACTAAGTCTTTGGATTTAGGCAGAGAATTTCATGTGAGTGAGTCTACTAAGCCAGAATTTTTGAAAGAGGTTTCTCATCTAGTAGATATTCTTAAAGAATATACTGAGGAAGAATTGGCTAAGGTAATGAAGGTTAGTGATAAGTTAGCTAAGGTGAATTATGATAGGTACAAAGATTTTCATAATGAAGAAACCATTAGGAATCAAGCAATATTTAGCTTCAGTGGAGATGTATATAAATCTATGAATCCCTTTGATTATTCAAGGGAACAGGTTGAATTTGCTCAAGAACATTTAAGAATAATGTCGGGGTTATATGGTGTGCTAAGACCACTAGATTTAATAAATGAATATAGGTTAGAAATGGCTACAAAGCTTGAAGGCTTTGAAGTAAAGGATTTATATGGTTATTGGACAGAAAAAATAACAGATAATCTTTTAAAAGAGGTTAATATACATAATGAAAAGGTAATATTAAATCTGGCTTCATTAGAATACTCTAAAGCTATAGATAGAAATAAACTAAATGACATAATAATTTATGATGTGGAGTTTAAAGAGAATAGACAAGGGAAGTATAAAATTGTTGGAACTTATGCTAAAAAAGCTAGAGGAACCATGGTTTCATACATTATTAAAAATAGAATAGATTCTATAGTTGGTATAAAGAGTTTTAATGAAGATGGATATAGCTTTAATGAAGACTTAAGTAGTGAAACTAATTTTGTATTTACTAGATAAATCACTATTATATTTGAAAATTCTTAATTCATAACAATTGTAATATTTATTATAATTATTGTGAATGGGAAAAATTTTGGGTTTTAGTTGGGAAGAATAATTTATAGTTTGCTTTTAGAGGGGGCTTTGAATCATGAAGGTAGGATTAGTTTTATCAGGCGGAGGCGGAAAAGGTGCCTATGAGCTTGGAGTTTGGAAAGCTATCAAAGAATTAGGTTTAGATAAATATGTTACGGCTGTAGCTGGAGCTTCTATAGGTGCTATGAATGCAATGCTTTTTGCTCAAGATAATTATGAAGGAGCTTTGGAGATGTGGAGAGAAGTTACTATAGAAAAACTTCTTCCAATTAATAATAGAGATCTGATTAAAAAGGGTGTTACATTAGCTATAGGGAGTAAAACTCTGGAAGTGGTAAGAAAGCATATGCCTAAGCTTTTGGAACAAGGAAATGTTCCAACTGACGGAGCTATAGATATAATAAATAGATATATGGATATGGAGAGGCTTAAACGAACAGAAATTAGCTGTTATGTAGCTTGCACTGAAATCATAGAGTTTAAAGCTGAGTACTTTAAAATAAATGATTATGATGAACAAACGGCTAAGGATATGTTATTAGCATCAGCCTCGCTACCTATGATTTATGAAAGTGCAGAGATTTTAGGAAAAAAATACATAGACGGAGGACTTGTAGATAATATACCAATTAAACCGCTATATGATGAAGGCTGTGACATAATTATTACAGTGCTTTTATCAAAGGAAGCTAAAATTGAGAGAAATAAATTCCCTAATGCAAAGATAATAGCAATAACACCTTCAGAGATAGAGAGCAAAGTCTTAGAAGGATTTTTAAATCTTGATGAAGCAGCCAAAAATAGGAGAATAGATACAGGTTATGAGGATACTAAAAATCTTCTTGAGCCGATATTTGCATTGGCAATTCATCAATATGAGGAGAAACTTGAAAAAGAAGCTATTGAAAGAAAGTCTGTAGAAGAATCTACCAGAGGATGGTTTGAGAAAACTATAACTGGAATTAAAGGGAAATTATTTTCTAAGACTAGTTAAAAGTTTGATGATATGAAGTCAGTAAATTTTTTATAGTAAAATTTTAACCTGGTTAATAATATAAAGAGAAAAAGGGTCTTATAAAGTGGTATTAAAAACTACTTTATAAGGCCTTTAATATATGTAAAAAACAGATAAGGTTTACAACAGTAAAATTGAAGTAACTACACTAGAAATAATATATAGAAGTGGTATTATTATAAAAGACCCTTAAAATTAGATATTAATTAAAATAAGATATTAATTTAGAAAGGTTGGAGAAAATGATGAATGAACTTGAAAAATGTAGAATAGAGATAGATGAAATAGATAAGCAACTTATAGAGCTATTTGAAAAAAGAATGGACGTAGCTGTAAGAGTTGCTGAGTATAAGGCTGATAAGGAACTTCCCATATATAATAGTGAAAGAGAATCACAAGTTATATCTAAAAATGTAGATAGATTAAAAGAAGAAAAGTACGAAATCCTGGCTAGAAGATTTTTTATAGGACTAATGGAGCTTAGCAGAGAGCTTCAGGGAGAAGTAATAAAGAGACTTAATAAGTAGAAAATGCATAGAGAAGGGGTACTATTATGGTAGAATTTTACGGACTATTAGGCGAAAAGTTATCTCATAGCTTATCTCCAAGAATACACAAGATGATATTTGAAGCAATAGAGGTTGAAGGTGCATATAAGCTTTTTGAGGTGCCGAGGGAAAATCTTGATGAGTTTGTAGCAGCTGTTAAGCTTTTAAAGATTAAGGGGGTCGGTGTTACCATACCTTATAAATCAGTAATTATGAAGCATTTAGATGTGATTTCACCAGAGGCAGAGAGAATTGGAGCTGTAAATACTATAGCACTGATTGAAGGGGAATTGCATGGATACAACACAGATTACTTTGGATTTGGGCATATGTTAGAAACACGCAAGGTGGAGCTTGAAGGTAAAACAGTTGTGATTTTAGGAAATGGTGGAGTAACTAAGGCTGTAATGCACTATTTACTGGATAATAAAGTAGCTAAAGTCTATATCGTAAGTAGGTCTCCAGAAAATGCAGTGGGTATAAGTCGTGAAAAAGTGGAAATAATTAGTTATAACGAGCTAAAGACAATTAACGGAGATATATTAATCAATGGAACTCCGGTGGGAATGTTCCCTAATGAAAATGTATCACCAGTAGATGAAGAGGTTATTAAAAACTTTAATACTATTATTGATTTAATATATAACCCATCAAAAACTGAGTTTATGAATAAAGCTGAAAACCTAGGAAAGAAGACTATAGGTGGATTAAGTATGCTTATTGGTCAAGGGGTTAAAGCACAGGAGATTTGGCAGAATAGAGAAATTGAGGAACAAGTGATAAAGGATATATATGAAATTTTAAATAGAGAATTTAGTTAGACAATATATCTATGCTGATTCTCAATGATAGGAATAGAAGGAAGGAATCAGAGTGGAAGGTCTTACAGAAAAAATTATAGATTTATTTAAAAGACTTACAGCCAGTGGTGTTATATTTTATTATGGTGATGAGGAAATTGACTTCGGTGAAATTACGGACATAATAGATTGTAATAATGAGTTTATTACGGTTGAAGTAGATGAAGAGGCACAAAAGAATGTGGCCTTAGATGATTTCAAAGTCTACCACAGTAAAGAAAATATAAATTTATATGACTGGGTTGAGGTCAGAGAGTTTGATAGACTTATTGATGAAATGAACATATGTAGTTAATAATAATATAGTAACAAGCAGTAGAGCAATGAGCTCTACTGCTTATTTTTATGTATTCATTCATGAATAAAAAATGTAAAAAGGTGTAAGTATTTATTTTACTTAGTATTATTAAACAAAAAATGAAATTATAACTACTCAAATGAAAAATATTTTTAAAAGCTTTTAAAAACAGTAGAAATTTAGTATTACTAAACATAATATATATTAATGTAAACCGCTTTGATACAAAAGTAGTGAAACTCAAGGTTAGAAGGGGTAAAAAATATTGAAGAAATATAAAAAAGTTTTATAAATATATTGATTTTTTTGCTCATAAGCTATAAAATTATATTGTTTGTTTAGTAAAAATAAACTTAGAGTTTAGATATAATACACAAAGTGGAGGTGTAATTGTGCAAATCGGTGAGAAAATTAAAAGGCTTAGAATTGAAAAGCAATTAACTCAAGAGGAACTTGCGAATAGATGTGAATTATCTAAGGGATTTATCTCCCAAATTGAAAATGATCTCACATCACCTTCTATAGCGACGTTAATGGACATACTTCAGATTCTTGGTACAAATTTAAATGAGTTCTTTAGTGAAAAGGTTAATGAAAGAGTTAAGTTTACTAATGATGATATGTTTGAGAAAGAAGATGAAGAATTAAAATATAGACTAAAGTGGCTTGTGCCAGATGCTCAGAAAAATGAGATGGAACCTATAATGCTAACATTGGAGCCATCGGGAAGATATAAAGAAGAAGAGCCTCATGAAGGAGAAGAATTTGGACTAGTACTTCATGGAATTATAAATCTCCATTTAGGAGATAAGGTGTATAGAATACGTAAGGGCGAAAGTTTTTACTTCAAGCCTAAGGCTAATCACTACATAGAAAATGCAGGTAAGACAGAGGCAACGGTAATATGGGTAAGTACACCACCGTCCTTTTAAATTTTTTAAGGAAGTTTACAAACAATAAACAGTGAACAACTTGACGTTATTCATTGGTTAGGTATGTAAAAATTTATCATTTTGAAGAAGAGGTGTTTATGTTGACTGAGAATATAATTGAGATAAAAAATATATCTAAGACTTTTGAGAATAACCAAGTTTTAGATAACATCAGCTTAGATATTAAGAAAAATGAATTTGTAACATTACTTGGACCAAGTGGATGTGGAAAGACTACTACTTTAAAAATCATCGCTGGATTTGAGTCTTGCGACGAGGGACAAGTTTTATTTGAAGATAATAAAATAAATGATTTACCACCTTATGAAAGACAGATTAATACAGTATTTCAGAAGTACGCTTTATTTCCACATATGAATGTATATGAAAATATAGCTTTTGGATTAAAGATAAAGAAGCTTCCAAAGAATGAAATAGATACAAAGGTTAAAGAGGTTTTAAAGCTTGTAGATTTACAGGGATTTGAAAAGAGAAAAACAGACTCACTAAGTGGAGGTCAACAGCAGAGAATTGCTATAGCTAGAGCTATCGTAAATGAGCCAAGAGTTTTACTTCTTGATGAGCCGCTAGGAGCACTTGACCTTAAGCTTAGAAAAGAAATGCAAACTGAGCTTAAGAGAATTCAAAAGCAGCTTGGAATTACATTTATTTTTGTAACTCATGATCAAGAGGAAGCGCTAACTATGTCTGATACAGTGGTTGTTATGAATAAAGGCGTTATTCAGCAGATGGGTTCTCCTGAGGATATTTATAACGAGCCTGAAAATAGATTTGTTGCTAACTTTATTGGTGAGAGCAACATAACTGAAGGAGTTATGCTAGAAGATTTTAAGGTAGAATTCTGTGGAAGAATATTTGAGTGCGTTGATAAGGGCTTTGAGAAAAATGAAGCAATAGATGTAGTTATAAGACCAGAGGATATAAAAATTGTTGATAAGGAAGTTGGAAATCTTAGAGGAACTGTAAAATCTACAGTATTTAAGGGTGTTCACTACGAGATAGAAGTGGAAGAAAATCACATGACATACATTCTTCACAACACAAAGAATATATCAATAGGTGAAGAAATAGGGATGGACATATATCCAGAGGACATTCATATTATGAGAAAATCAGGAGATGAGTAAGATGAAGAAGGAAAGATCATATTTAGCTTATCCCTATGTATTGTGGAGTGCTCTATTTATAGTTGTACCCCTTTTGCTAATTGTATATTTTAGCTTTACTGTTTCAGATGGAGCAGGAGTGAAATTTTCTCTAGATAACTTTAAAAGACTGATGGATCCTATATATATCAAGGTTTTTGGTAGGTCTATTTGGCTTGCACTAGAATCAACAATGTTATGTTTACTTATTGGTTATCCAGTAGCTTATATAATTTCTAAGAAGCCTGAAAGTAAAAAGGGTCTGCTTATAATGCTTTTCATCCTTCCAATGTGGATGAACTTCTTACTTAGAACCTATGCTTGGCTTGCTATCTTAGGAAGAAATGGATTGATAAATAATCTTTTAACTACTATAGGACTTAATCCTATAGATATACTATATTCCAACACTGCAATTCTTCTTGGAATGGTATATAACTTCTTGCCATTTATGGTGTTACCAATTTTTACATCACTTTCAAAAATGGATCAAGATTTAGTAAATGCGGCTTATGATTTAGGAGCAGGAAAATTTACAGCCTTCGTTAAGGTTGTTTTCCCACTAAGTATGCCAGGGGTTATCTCAGGAATAACTATGGTATTTATGCCAGCAGTATCTACCTTTGTAATTTCTCAACTTTTAGGTGGAGGAAAGCAGATGCTCATTGGTAACTTAATTGAACAGCAATTTACCACAATAGGAAACTGGAACTTTGGTTCTGCAGTATCAATCCTTATGATGGTATTAATTTTAATATGTATGGCACTTACATCTAGATTCTCAGACGATGATGATGAAGGCAAAGGAAAAGGGGGTAGAGTAATGTGGTAAAGTCAAAGAAATTAGCATCGAATATTTATTTAGTATTAGTGTTCATATTTTTATATGCACCAATTTTTGCTCTAGCTCTATTCTCATTTAATGATTCAAAGTCTATGGCTAGATGGAATGGATTTACTTTCAAATGGTATAAGCAGCTATTGCATAATGAGAGAATAATTTCAGCGCTTATAACAACAGTTGTGGTAGCAGTTTTAGCTGCATCTATAGCTACAATTATTGGAACAATAAGTGCTATAGGAATAAATAAAATGAAGGGTGCTAAGAAGGCATTGATTCTTAACATCAACTATTTACCAGTTTTAAACCCAGATATAGTTACAGGTATAGGACTTATGATACTTTTCATATTCTTCAATATGAATCTTGGATTTGGAACTATGCTATTAGCACACATAACTTTCAACATACCTTATGTAGTGCTTTCGGTTCTTCCAAAGCTTAAGCAGATGCCAGCGAATATTGAAGATGCTGCCATGGACTTAGGTGCAAAACCTTGGTACACACTATGGAAGGTTATAATTCCACAAATAAAACCAGGAATAATCTCAGGATTTTTAATTGCATTTACTATGTCAATTGATGACTTTATCATAAGTTTCTTTAACACAGGAAATGGAGTTACTAACTTATCTATAGAAATTTATTCTATGGCGAAGAGAGGAATTAAGCCAGAAATAAATGCACTAAGTACTTTGATGTTTGTAACAGTACTTGCTCTATTATTATTAGCTAATAAAAAACAAGCTACGGTGAAAGGGGACTAAAATGAAAAGAACTAAAAAGGTCATAGCCTTAATCACTACTATGGTTATGTCAACTGCTCTATTTGTAGGCTGTGGCGCTAGATCATCAAAGGAAGTTTTAAATATATACAACGTAGGAGACTACATTGATGAAGATTTATTAGATAAATTTGAAGAGGAAACAGGTATTAAAGTTGTATATGAAACTTTTGAAACTAATGAAATAATGTATCAGAAGGTAAGAAGCGGTGGTTCTAGGTACGATTTAATTGTTCCATCTGACTATATGGTTTCCAAAATGATAAATGAAGGTTTAGTTCAAAAGATAGATTTTAATAACGTTCCGAACTTTAAAAATATAGATGAAGATTTTTTAAATCCAGTATATGACCCAACTAGTGAATATAGTATTCCATATTTCTGGGGAACTTTTGGAATTTTATACAATACAACTATGGTAGATGAAGAAGTTGATAGCTGGGATATTCTTTGGAGTGAAAAGTATAAAGAAAATATTTTAATGCTTGATTCAGTAAGAGATACCATGGGAATTGCGCTAATGAAGCTTGGATATTCTATAAATACTACAAATGAGAAGGAATTAGATGAAGCAAGAGACCTTCTAATAAAGCAGAAATCTTTGATTCTAGCTTATGCCAACGATGATGGTAAAGATAGACTTCTAGGAGAAGAAGCTGCTATGGGAATTGTTTATTCTGGAGATGCAATAACTTTAATGGATGAAAATGAAAATCTAGCTTATGCACTACCGACTAAAGGTACGAATCAATGGGTTGACTCTATGTGTATTCCAACAAGTGCAGAAAATAAGGACTATGCAGAGGCTTTTATAAACTTTATGTTAGATCCTGAAAATGCCCTTATTAATATTGATTACGTAGGATATTCTACACCTAATAAAGCAGCCTTTGAACTTTTAGATGATGAGGTTAAAGAGGACCCAGTAGCTTATCCATCTCAAGAGTATCTTGATAAATGCGAGTTTTTCATAGACCTTGGTAAAGATATTAGAATGTATGATGATAGATGGATTGAAATAAGATCTAACTAAAATATATAAATATTAATTAAAACCTATCTTTGAGACAATAATATAAAAGTGGAAATAGGAATATAGAATTAAAAATTAGAAATATTAATGGTAATAGTGAAAATAAAAGTAATTTAGGATATTTGGTAAAATATTTTAGCTAAATGAGTTGAAATATTTTACCAGTATTCATATAATGAGTATATAAAGAAAATTTAAGAAGGGCAAAGGTATGGTAGAATGAGATTATAATCTAATATCCAATAAATTGACTCTTGGCAAGTTATCCAAGGGATTCAAAATCAGTCACAGAAAGTTAAAAGCTTACGGTAGGTAGGTTTTATTTGTGACGGATTAATTTATGGGTGTAGATTATGGCTAAAATTCTGCAGTTATGCCATTTAGCGATAATCTCTCCTAACAAGAATAGGAGTGATTTTTTTTATGACGTTAGCATTACTTGATAAAGTAAAAAAATATTATGGTGATAGATTAATTTTAGATATTGAAAAGTTTGAGATTCTCGAGGGTGATAGAATAGGCTTAGTTGGAGAAAATGGAGCAGGAAAGACAACTTTGATAAAGGCTCTTTTGGGGCAGTGTGAAGTTGAGGAAGGCAAAGTATATTTAACTAATAGTTATGCTTATATAAGTCAGCGTGAGGATTATATTGGAACTATAGAGGACAGTAAGGTTAAGAGCATTCTTAAGGCACCAACAGAATATGAAGAATTTTTATCTGGTGGAGAAAAAGTTAAGCTTAGGATATCAGAGGCTTTAAGTGAAAATAAAAAGCTGATAATAGCAGATGAACCAACTTCAAACTTAGACAGCATAAGCATTAAGATTTTGGAGAATATGCTAAAGTCTCATAGAGGAGCGTTACTTTTAGTATCTCACGATAGAGATTTCTTAGATACTCTATGTAATATAATTGTAGATATTGAAGATGGGAAAATAAAGTTTTATAAGGGGAATTATTCTAAATATATAGAGCTTAGGGCAGAGGAAAGAGAAAGACAACAACGAGAGTTTGGAAGTTATGTAAATGAGAAAAGAAGGCTTGAGGAAGCTATTTTAGTAAAACAAGGGCTGAGAGATAGTGTTAGGAAAGCACCAAGAAGAATGGGTAATTCCGAGGCAAGGCTATTTAAAATGGGAGACCAAAGTGCTAAGAAAAACTTAGAGGGAAATATTAAAGCGCTAAGAAGCAGAATAGATCATCTAGAGGTAAAGGATAAGCCAAAAACAGAAGGACAAATAAATATTAGAGTGTCTAAAGGTAAAGAAATAATCTCAAAGAATGTCATCGAGGTTAAGGATTTATGCTTAAAGGTTGGAGAAAGAGCTTTGTTTGAAAATACCTCCTTTAAAGTTAAGAGAGGAAAGAAGACAGCTCTTCTTGGAGAAAATGGTTCAGGGAAAACCACACTTTTAAAAACTATTTTGAATTATAGCAGTGAAAGTGAAGAATTAAACAAGAAAGAAAATAATAAGGTGGAAAGTAAGGCAGAAGTTGACAGAAGCAGTGAAGCTAATCTAAAAGAGAATAATAAACAAATTACCTTTGAAGGAAATATTAGAATTAATAATAAAGTGGTTATTGGATACTTTGACCAAAGTCAGGATATCTTGAATAATAGTAAAACAATCCTTGAAAATATAAAAGAGGATTCAGCCTATGATCAAAGCTTTATTAGAATTAATTTAGATGGTTTTGGATTTAAGGGTGAACAAGTTTTTAAAAAAGTCGGAGATTTGAGTGGCGGAGAAAGAGTTAAGGCTGCTTTATGTAAAATCCTTTTAGGTGATAATAATGTATTGGTTCTTGATGAGCCAACTAACTATTTAGATATAAAATCAATGGAGGCTTTGGAAACTGCCCTTATGACCACGGATAAAACAGTATTAATTGTATCTCACGATAGAAAATTCATAAGTAATGTGAGTGATTATATCTTAGAAATAGAGAATGAAACAGTGAAAGAGTTTAATGGAACCTATGAAGAGTATTTAAAGGATAAA